>JARRPX010000044.1 GCA_037382465.1 Anaerolineales bacterium
TCTGGGTGGCCAGGGACGGCGAGGTCATCGGATTCGTAACACTTCGGGATGAACCAATGCCGACCTCGATAGAAGCGGTGAGACGACTGAATAAGAAAGGAATTCGCACGGCGATACTCTCCGGAGATCAAGCACGAACCGTTAAGGCCATCGCCGAAAAATTGGGGATTGAGGTATACATCGGAAATCTAGATTCTATCGAGAAAGTCGAATACATACGCCAATGGCAGAAAATCGGATGGAAAATGGCAATGATCGGCGACGGCATAAATGACGCTCCTGCGCTGGCACAGGCCGACTTGAGCATTACCGTCGCCGCCGGAACGGGCGTGGCTGGAGAGACTTCGGACATTATCCTCACACGACCGGATTTGAATCTCATACCATGGCTGATCCGCATTTCGACGCGCACACGACGCATCATTCAGGAAAACCTGGGATGGGCATTTGCCTACAATCTACTGGCGGTGCCGCTGGCGGCGTTCGGGGTGGTCAGTCCCGTCATCGCCGCGACAGCCATGGTGACCAGCAGCTTGTTTGTCGTGGTGAATTCCCTGCGATTGCGAAATGAGGCCGTTAACGCACACGCCGAGTCTTGAAAACAGTTGCAGAGATCGGATCAAGCGCTTACACGGCCGAGATGTTACATGTCAATCATTGTGAAGATCGATGGGCTTCGTACGCAAGCGTCTCTTCGATTAATTTCTCGAATTCCTCGGGCGACGAGGTAGGGCGTTTGCAAGTGAACTGCCGGCATAGATAGGCTGCGGGAAGATCATCCAGCATCGAGTGTCCTTCGAGCAGCCTGGGTGCACCTTTTTCGCCGGCTGCTCCTCCGGCGATGACCAATTTCGGCAGGAAGCGCAGGTCCACGACTCCGGTTAATTTCCGGAAACGTTCAGAGGAAGTCGTTCCGACGACAGCGACTTGCATTTGCGGCCCGATGGCGTAATCGAGGTTGCTCAGCCATCCGGAAAGACTCGTCGGATATCGTTGGGCGAGATCCTGCATCGCTTGCAGGGCTGTTTCTGCGGCAGCCCTGTAACGATTCTGGCCGCTGAAGGAAGCTAATTTCAATAGGAGCGAAACGGCCATCGTGTTGCCGCTGGGGATCGGGCTGTCTTGAAGCGATTTCGGGCGGGCGATCAAGATCTCATGATCCTGGCGTGTGTCGAAGAAGCCTCCAGCCGGATCGCTAAAATTTGCCAGAATTTCCTCCGCCTGCGCGACGGCTGCCCTGTACCAGCGTGGATCGAAGTCGGCTTGATACAGCGCCAGCATTCCTTCTGCAAAGGCTGCGTGATCCTCTAGGTAGGCGCCGTGGCGTGCGAGACCGCCGCGCCACGTGCGCAATAATCGTCCCTCCTTCAACATGTTGCCAACCAGAAATTCTGCCAGCGACCGGGCGGTTTCCAGATAGTCCGGGCGAGAAAGGGCGCGAGCCGCTTCGGCATACGACGTTAGGAGGAGGCCGTTCCAGGCCGTCACCACTTTATCGTCCGCAGCCGGTGGTATCCGTTCGGTGCGTATTCCCAACAGCTTTTCACGGGCGGCGTCAAGTATCCGAGACACGTCTTCGTCGGTCATTCCGAAGCGGTTGGAAATTTCATCCAGCGTTTGTGCACGGCGTAAAACGTTTTTCCCTTCGAAGTTGCCCTCTTCTGAAATCCCGTAGGCGGCCGAAACCAGCGTTTTTTCTTCATCCGTCAAGACGGCGTCGATGTCTGCCTCGCCCCAGAGATAGTATTTCCCCTCTTCGCCCTCTGAATCGGCGTCGAGTGAGGCGTAGAATCCACCTTCTGCGTGGCGCATTTCCTGATGCAGAAAATCTAGCGTCATTTCGACAACCGTGCGGAACAGCGGTTTCCTACATATCAGCCAGGCATGAAGATAAACCTGAACGAGCAGCGCATTATCGTAGAGCATTTTTTCGAAGTGCGGAACGCGCCATTGGGCGTCGACCGAATAGCGATGGAAGCCGCCGGCCAGTTGATCGAAAATACCGCCTTGCGCCATACGGTCGAGCGCGTGAACGGCCATCTCCAAAGCCAGGTTGTCCCCATCGCGGTGATGCTTTCGCAGCAAGAATTCGATCACACCGGCTTGGGGAAACTTCGGTGCTCCGCCCCAGCCGCCGTTTGTCCAATCGTAGGACTTGAACAATATTCCGCTTGCCCGCTCGAGACTCTCAGGATTGAGCGTTTCTGCAGTGGCGTGGAATGAAAAATGCGAAGCGACGTGTTCCTTCAAACGTGCGCCCGTCTGTTCGATTTGCTCGCGGTTTTCCTGCCACAGATGGGCCACGTGAAGAAGAACTTCCGGGAAGGAAGGCATGTCGTAGCGCGGGGCAGGCGGGAAATACGTGCCCCCGAAAAAAGGTTCTGCCTGCGGTGTGAGGAAGACGGATAACGGCCAACCACCCTGACCATTCATGGCGACGACGGCGTCCATGTAGATCGCATCGATGTCCGGTCTTTCCTCGCGGTCTACTTTGATGTTGATGAAATTTTCGTTCATGATCGCAGCGATTTTAGGGTCTTCGAAAGACTCGTGTGCCATGACGTGACACCAGTGACACGCGGCGTAGCCGACGCTGAGGAAAATGGGCTTGTCCGCTTCCTGGGCGGCGCGCAGCGCCTCTTCGCCCCAGGGCCGCCAGTCGACCGGATTTTCGGCATGCTGCAGAAGATACGGGGAAGTCTCGTTTTTCAGGTGATTGGCCACGTCGATCTCTCCCAACGCCGCTGCAATCCGTTGCGCCAGGCGTTGAAATCATCATACCGCGTACGCCGTTCGTACGGATGATTCCAGGCTTTACGTTGGATGTGCGCCGTTTTGTTTCGCATTGGTGACCGGTCCGTCGGATATGGTGGTAGAATTTTCGCCATGTCTACACAGAAGGCTGGAATGGGTTTGCGTTGGATCCCGGCGGTCATCATGATGGGATTGATCTTCATGTTTTCCTCGATGCCCAATGGTGTCCTGCCGTATTTCGGGCACTGGGATTTGCTGATCAAGAAAGGCGGGCATGCGCTGGGGTTTGGCATGCTTGGATTGGCTTATGCGTACGCACTGCCGGCGCGGCTCCCGCGCAAGCAGCGCTGGCTGTTGAGTCTGCTGATGGTCGTGCTGTTTGCCTTGAGCGATGAGTTCCATCAATCCTTTGTGAACGGCAGACACTCGCGGTTGACGGACGTGTTGATCGATACTTCGGGGGCCGTGATTATGCTGACTTTCGGATTGGGCTATTCTTCGAATTCGAGTTCGAAATCTACCTCTTGATCCTCGCTCCAATTTTCACCCCGGGACAAGCTGATCTCGCCGAAGAGCGAATCTTGTTCAACGGATATGCGCCGCTGTTTGATGAGTTCGAGGATGGCGATAAACGAAACCACGATCTCCAGGCGCGATCGCGCATCTTCGATGATCGCACGGAACGTCGTCCGGTTGGCGTTTGTCAGGTCGTCGATGATGCGGTGGATCTTGTCCCGTATGCGTACGTGGTGGGGGATGATGATGTTGGCTTCCGGGCTTTCTTCGATCGACGCCAGTGCATCCATGAACGCCGCACGAAGATCTTCGATACTCACTTCCAGCATGTCCAATTTGGGTTCAATGGCAGGCGGTGCGACGATGCGGATGTACGAACGATAACCTTCCTCCATGCGCTGCGCCAGGATATTGGCGACTTCCTTGTATTTCTTGTATTCGATGAGTTGCCGCGCCAGGGCGTCGCCCGGATCTTCTTCCCCCGGTTCGCGCTGCGGAGGCCGAGGAAGAAGCGCTTCGGATTTGATCTGAATCAAGCGTGCGGCGATGACCAGGAAGGAAGCCAGATCCTCCAATTGATATTCTTGCAAGCGCTGTAGGTAGGAAAGATATTGATCGGCAACCTGTGCCAGAGCGACTTTGGTGATGTCCAGCTCGGCTTGTTCGATTAATTCCAGGAGCAAGTCCAGCGGACCTTCGTAGACGGGAAGGTGGATGATGTAGGCGTCTGTTTCGTTCGTCATAGGCCGAGGGCGGATCGAAGCGCTAGAAAGAGGATCAGGAGTAAAAACAGGATCACGATCGCTGCGGAGATCTTCATCAACTGGGATTGTTCTTTTCTGCGTGCCCTTTCCGCTTCGAGCGCAGCCTGGATGCGTCTGCGGTCGGTCTCTTCGAGATCGTGGAGGCGTTGCTGAGAGGCGCGTTCTTCACTCTCTTTGATACGCGCAGCTTGTTCGCGAGCCTGGCGCAGGCGGTAGGGACCAGAATCTGCGTTCGCATGCCGGATGATCACCTGGCTGAACAGTGTCAACGGCTCGCCACACACTTCGCAGGCTTCCGCCTCGAGCGGATTCGGGCTCTGACAGGAGGGGCAAATCGACATATTGTGGGGCAGCGTACTGCCGCAGTAGGAGCACTCGAAATGATCTTCAATGATTTTCACGTCGGGCGCGTCGCATACCGGACAGTTCATGTCAATCCCAAACCCACAGAAGATCGCCTGAATAAGATTTCACGATTATACCATCGCCGTCGAGAGATGCTTGCCAGGATGCCTTCCAAATCTTTGTTTACATTTCGAGTACCCGGGGAAAGACGCGACCAAACACGACATTATGCATCTATATAAGTAGATTGTGCCGTAACGATTCGCTCATGGTATCATGGCAAGCAGAAACGGCAGTTGAATTAATCAAAATGGAGTAAAACATGAAAGGCGAGCCGATCAACGTCACTGACGATAACTTTGAAAAGGTGGTCATGAAGTCCGAACTTCCCGTCGTTGTGGATTTCTGGGCGCCGTGGTGTGGACCGTGCAAGATGGTGGCACCGATTCTGGAGAAGATCGCCAAAGAATATCAGGATAAGTTACTGGTAGCGAAGGTCAATACGGATGAAAACCCGAAATGGGCCATGGATTACGGTGTGCAGGGTATACCGACGATGCTGTTCATCGCAGGCGGAAAAGTGGTGCATCATCAGGTCGGTGCCGTCCCGGAACCCTATCTACGCGACATCATCGACACCTTCCTGAGTACGGTGAACGAGAGCGTGAAGTCCTGAGATCGTGAAATAACCCCCTCAGATACCGACATCATGCCAGTACTCGATCCCGTTCGAGGTGAACGGACTTCGAATCTGGCGCTGATGTATGAATAAAAACCGGAGATGATATTTTTCAATCGTCTCCGGTTTTGGTTTTTTCGCCTGCAGGATTGCTCTTTATTTCCTCCTCGAGACTGCACCCCAGATCAGGCCTTCGACGCGCCGAATGATGCGGCGCATGAGGGAGCGCAGCTTCGCCAGGGAGAACAAGATGTTGCGGCGCATGCGCTGGGTTCGAGTCACCCTGCGCTCTCGCGAAACCCAGCGAATCGTCATTGCGCCCCAGGTCAGACCGCCTCCAAAGCCGACGAGTACGATGTTGTCGCCAGCCTTGATGCGGCCGCCGTCGACCGCTTCGCAGACCGCCATGGGAATCGAGGCGGTCGATGTGTTTCCATAACGGTCGAGATTGATCATGAAGCGATCCATCGGTACGCGCAGAATGCGAGCCGCTGTCTCGATGATACGCCGATTGGCTTGATGGGGAACGATGAGCTGGACGTCGTCCAGGGATATGCCGGCCTTTGCGACGGATTCTCTCGTCGCGGACGCCATGGCTCGCGTGGCGAAGCGAAAGACGTCCCGGCCTTTCATCTGGACGGTGTGCAAGCCCTGTTCAACGGTCTCTGCGTTTGCGGGATGGCGGCTGCCGCCGCCGGGAAGGATCAGCAATTCTCGTCCCGATCCGTCCGAGCGCATCACGCCGGAGAGTATGCCACCGGGAGAATCCCGCCCTTCGAGGACGAACGCCCCGGCGCCATCGGCGAAGAGGATGCACGTCCTTCGATCCTGCCAATTCACAAGCCGACTGAGTGTTTCGGCGCCGATCACGAGAGCGTTCTCGATCGACCCGGACCGGATCGCATCGGCCGCCATGTTGAGGGCAAAAATGAAGCCCGTGCAGGCGGCCAGCAAATCGAAAGCGCCGGCGCGTGAGGCGCCCAGATTGTCTTGAACGAGGCAGGCCGTGGCAGGGAACAGGTAATCCGGTGATGAAGTGGCGACGATGATCAGATCCAAGTCATGTGGGTCCAGACGGCTTCTTTTTAGAGCGTTGAGTGCCGCCTCCGTCGCCATGGTGGACGTCGATTCGTAATCTGCGGCAATACGGCGTTCGCGGATGCCCGTTCGGCTCACGATCCATTCGTCGTTCGTGTCCACCATTTGTGCCAAATCATCGTTTGTCATTACGTGCTCGGGCGCGTACATACCCCAAGCTGTAATGTGTGCGTAACGCGACATGATGCTTATTCAACCCCCGATGGCTTACTCAGAATCAGGCATGCGTTGTGCCCCCCAAATCCGAAGGAATTGCTCATGGCGTGGGTCAATTCGGATTTTCGCGCTTCGTTGGGGACGTAGTCCAAATCGCATTCCGGATCGGGCGTGGTGTAGTTGATCGTCGGCGGGATCACTGAATCCTGAATGGCTTTGACGCAGAAGATGGCTTCTACGCCGCCGGCTGCGCCGGTGAGATGGCCGGTCATCGACTTGGTGGAAGAGATCGGCACTTCGTACGCCGTTTTGCCGAACGTCGTTTTTATCGCCGCCGTCTCACTGGCATCGTTGAGTTTCGTGCTCGTGCCATGTGCGTTGATGTAATCGATGTCCTCGGGTTTCAAGCCCGCGTCTTCCAGCGCCAGGCGCATACAAGCGGCGGCTCCGGCGCCTCCTACAGCGGGCGCGGAAACGTGGAACGCATCGTTGGTCGCGGCGTATCCCGTGACCTCCGCCAATACGGGCGCGCTGCGAGCCGCGGCATGTTCGAGCGACTCGAGAATCAGGATGCCTGCGCCTTCACCGACGACAAACCCATCACGGTCGAGGTCGAAGGGGCGGGAAGCGGCGGTCGGATCATCGTTGCGCGACGAGATGGCATCGATCACGTTGAAGCCAGCCATGGCGATGTTGATGATGGGCGATTCACTGCCGCCCGATACGATCACGTCCGCTGCGCCGCGGCGGATCATTTCCGTGGCTTCTCCGATCGCGTTCGTCGCCGATGCGCATGCGGTGACGATCGCCATGTTCGGTCCGCGCAGGCCGTACGAAATCGCGATCTGACCCACTGCGCTGTCCGGCAGCATCATGGGCACCAGGAAGGGGCTGATGCGTCTCGGGCCTTGTTCCTTGAATTTATCGTATTCCGCGATGAGGGTGCTTAAACCGCCGATCCCGCAGCCCATGACGACGCCGATACGCTCGCTCTGTTTTTCGTCGTACTCGAGGCCCGCATGTTTGAGCGCTTCGTCGGTTGCGACGAGTGCGAATTGGGTAAAGCGGTCCGTGTGACGCGCCAGGCGCCTACCGAGTTGTTCCTCAGGGTCGAAATCTTTCACCTCTGCGGCGATTTGTGTCTTCAGGTCAACGGGGTCGAACAAGGTGATGGGTCCTACGCCGGAACGGCCGGCAACGATACCTTCCCACGTTGAATCGGTGTCGTTTCCAAGGGGACTGATACAGCCGAGACCCGTTACCACTACGCGATTTCGTGCCACGATGTACTCCTTAGATCTACGAATCAGTTATCTCGCACGGGTATAACACCACGCTTGTTGAGAAGGTGCGGCGACGTTCGCGTACGGCTGTGCTAGAATCGGATGCAGGCACGCCGGTACGTCCGGCGTTAAGTGGGAATTTCGGCATGATTCTCGTTACGGGTGGTCCCAATTTCATTGGCCGCAGCGTCATCCGTCAACTGACGGCGTATGGCTACACGGTACGTAGTCTGCTGCGCCCATCGCAGAAATCTCCCAGCTTGCCGCCGGGCGTTTCGGTGGACGTAACGCTGGCCGCTCTCACCGACCGGCGCGGTGTGCGCGCCGCGATGGTCGACATCGATACCGTCATCCACTTGAGCGATCACGTCGGTCCGACACACACTTCCCGTCACCTCGACACAGAAGTGGAGGGAACGCGGAACCTGGCGGAGGCCTGTGCGGATGCGGGCGTCGAGCGGATGATTTACCTCAGCTACCTCGGCGCTGACCGTTCAGCGGCGTACCCGGCAATGCGGGCGAAAGCGATTGCCGAGGAGCACCTGCGCGCGAGCGGCGTTCCATACACGATTCTGCGAACGGCGATCTTGTTCGGCCGGGATGACTTTTTCACCGTACCGATGGCGGAAATGTTGTCCGTTGCGCCTCTCTTTTTCCCCATGCCGGGCGATGGATCGGTTCTGCTCCAGCCGCTCTGGATCGAGGACCTGGCCACGTGCATCACCTGGATTTTGGACGAACGCGAAACGATCGGCGCGACGTTCGAAATCGGCGGTCCCGAGTTTCTCTCTTTCCGGCAGATACTGGAGTTGATCATGCGAGCAGCGAGCAGCCCGCGGATAGTTTTTTCGACGCGCCCGCCATACCTGCGCATCGCCGCGCGCTTCTTCGAATGGCTGCTGCCGAAATCGCCGGTGACTCCGCTGTGGGTGGATTACCTGGCCGTCAACCGCACGGCGGATCTCAATACGCTTCCCAGCGTTTTCGGATTGCAGCCTTCCCGTATGGAAGGCAATCTCGATTACCTGCACGAACGCAATTGGGGATGGGAACTGCTCGCGCAACAATTTTCGAGAGGTCGTGGTCAATGAACGACGGTGAGGTCACGATCCGGCCGCTGCGCTCCGTGGAAGACATGGAACGGGCGGAAGAACTGCAGCTTCTCGTCTGGCCGGGCAGCGAAATAGAGATCACACCCAGTCACCTGCTGCTCGCCATCGCCCATAACGGAGGTGTCGTCTTGGGGGCATTCGACGGGGATACCCTCGTCGGAATCGTGATGGGCTTTTTGGGTACCGATCCGATGAGTCCCGGACGGGTGGCGATGGCGCGCCTCAAACACTGCTCGCATTTGTTGGGCGTGCATCCCCGGTACCGCAACCGTGGCATAGGGTACCGGCTCAAGCTTGCCCAGCGCCAGGCGGTGATGAAGGATGGGATCAGGCTGATTACCTGGACCTACGATCCGTTGATGAGTACCAATGCGCATCTCAACATCCGCCTGCTGGCTTCGATTTGCCAGGCTTACCTGCGTGACGTGTACGGCATGCTGCGAGACGAATTGAACCTCGGCATCGCCACCGATCGTTTCCAGGTCGAGTGGTGGATCACTTCCTCGCGGGTCGATTCCCGCGTCGACAACCAGCGTCCGCCGCTGGATCTGGCGAATTATCTGAGCGCCGGTGCATTGAAGCTCAACCCGAGTACGCTGAACGAGCAGGACCTGCTCATCCCTTCCGACGAGTGGTTTACGCCGGATGGGAATCTGCTGCTGGTTGAGATTCCGCCGGATTATCTGCTCATGAAACAGAAAGACATCGAATTGGCACGCGCCTGGCGACTGCATACGCGCGAGATCTTCGAGCGTGTTTTCTCAGACGGGTACATCGTCACCGATTTTGTGTATTTGAAAGGCGAGCAAGTGCCGCGATCGTACTACGTCCTTTCTCACGGTGAAAGCCGCCTGGGTTGACCATGCACATCGATCGCATCGAAATGCGCCACGTGCGCATGCGCCTGGTTTCGCCTTTCCGAACGTCCGTTGGGGTCGAGCACGATCGGGATTGCCTCATCTTGCGCCTCTTCAGCGAAGGTCTGCAGAGTTGGGGGGAATGCGTCGCCGGAAGTTTCCCGGGATATTCGTACGAGACTGCAGACACAGCCTGGCACGTGCTTTCCGAATTCTTCTTCCCGTTGTTATTGAATGCCAATTCGATGGACGTGCCGTCGTTTCGCCGAGCGGCGGAGAGCATTCGCGGGCATCCGCTGGCGCGCGCCGCGGTGGAGATGGGATTGTGGGATCTCGAAGCGAAGCGGCGGAACACGTCTCTCGCCGACCTCTTCGGCGGAGAGAAGGACCGCGTTCCGGTCGGGGTTTCCGTCGGGATCCAACCGGACACGTCGGCGTTGCTGCAGGTCGTGGCGGAATACGTCGAAGCGGGCTACCGGCGGGTCAAGTTGAAGATCGAGCCCGGCAGCGATATCGGCAGCGTGCAGGCGGTGCGTAGGGAATATCCGGCGCTGCCGCTGCAGGTGGATGCCAACACGGCCTACGAAATCGAAGATGTCGATATCTTCGAAGCCTTGGACGCGTATCATTTGCTGATGATCGAGCAGCCCTTCGCAGCGGACGATCTGCTCGACCACAGCAAGCTGCAAGCCCGTATCGAGACTCCGGTTTGCCTGGATGAAAGCATTCGCGGACTGCGGCAGGTTCGCCAGGCACTCGAAATCGATGCCTGCCGGATTTTTAACATCAAACAAGCGCGAATGGGCGGGCTGCAGGAAGCGCTTGCGATCCATGCCTACTGTTCCGGGAAGAACGTGCCGCTGTGGTGCGGTGGAATGTTGGAAACGGGGATCGGGCGTGCCGCGAATCTAGCCCTTGCTTCGCTGCCCGGTTTCACGCTCCCCGGGGATATCTCCGCCAGCGATCGTTATTACGTCGACGACATCGCGACGCCGAGATTCACGTTGAATCCGGACAGCACCATCGACGTGCCGCGGGGCGAAGGTCTTGGCGTGAAGGTCGACATGGGTGCGCTGCAGCGATTTACGCTGCGGAGTCAGTCGTATCCGTAAGCGGATCGCGAGTCACTTCCTCTGAAGGAAAACGGAAGGAAATCTTCGTGTGGGGGTATATTAATTACTTGCTGCCGAAGAAATGAGTAAGCCAGTCGATGGACGCGGCGCCGGAGTAGGCGATGATCAGCATCTTCAGCGTTTTCCCGATACTGGCCCAGAAGAGGAAGGATCGAACCGGCATGCGAAGCGCTCCCGCAGCCGCGCCTCCCAGATCGAACAGCGGATTCGGGATGAAGGCCAGAAGCAGGATCGCCCACCCGCCGTAGCGTTCTGTCCATTTCTCGATGCGTTTATATGCCGGGTTGTCCTCGACGATTCCCCGGCCGCTGAACCCCGCCAGATATCCCGTGAGTTCACCGATCGCCGCGCCGATACCGGCGGCAATCGCCACGCCGATCGGGTTGAAAACCGCACCCAGGGCGAAGGTAAAGGCGATCCCCGGAGCGGGCAGGATAACGGTGGCGTTCGCCAGGATGGAAAGCAAGAAAATGCCTGGATAACCGTAGGCTTTCAGTTGTTCGAGTTGGTCACGCAGAGAGATGATCCATATCGTGATGGCGATGACCAGCAGAAATGCCAGGATGCGGACGAGCGTGAGACGCCATCCGCTGAGTTGTTTCCGCTCTTTCACGACTCGTCGATTTCGATCGTTTGGATCGTGACCGCGGGTGCCTGGGTGTTGCGCGGATCCCTCTCGGGGATCGAGAGCAAAACGTCGAGACCGCTGCTCACTTTGCCAAACACACTGTGGCGGTCATCCAGGTGGGGCGTGGCCACGTGGGTGATGAAGAACTGGGAGCCGTTGGTCCCCGGGCCGGCGTTTGCCATCGAAAGCACACCCGGTCCGTCATGGCGCAGGCTGGGATCGAATTCGTCTTCGAACCGATACCCGGGGCCGCCCATTCCGGTCCCCGTCGGATCGCCGCCCTGGGCCATGAAACCTTTGATCACGCGGTGGAAGATGACCCCGTCGTAAAATCCGTCCCTGGCCAGGAAGACGAAGTTGTTGACCGTCGTGGGGGCTTTGTCGGCGTACAAATCGATGACGATATCCCCGATATCCGTTTTGATCGTCGCCGTGTAGTTCTTTGTGGTGTCGATCACCATTTTGGGTGGAGAGGCGTATTGTTTTTCCGGCATTGTTCGCTCCTTGTGAAAACGATTTGTTGGTGATGCAGTCCTTCCCAAATAGAATAACAAAACCGCCGGCCGATGTGATGCGCACTTACTGATTGGCCAGCATCTCGCCGATGCGCGCGACGACCATGTCCATGGCGACGGTGTTGAGGCCGCCTTCGGGAATGATGACGTCCGCCTGCCGTTTGGAAGGTTCGACGAACTCCAGATGCATCGGCCGAACGGTGGTCATGTATTGCTGGATGACCGAATCCACCGTGCGGCCGCGTTCGAGCAGATCGCGCTGCAGGCGCCGTATGAAACGAATGTCGTCCGGCGTATCGACGAAGATTTTCGCGTCGAACAGTTCGAGCAGCGCTTCATCGGCAAAGATCAGGATCCCCTCGACGAGGATCACGCGCTGCGCTTCGACGTGCATGGTTTGTTCGGTGCGCCGGTGGGTTGTGAAATCGTAGATGGGCACATCGACCGCCTCCCCGCGTTTCAAAGCAAGGATGTGTTCGATCAACAACTCCGTTTCCAAAGCGTCCGGATGGTCGAAGTTAATGGCAATGCGTTCTTCGAGCGGAATGTCGCCCAAATCCCTGTAGTATGAATCGTGGGGGAGAAAGGTGATCTTGTCGGTTCCGAGCCGCCGCAGGATCACGTTGGCCACGGTCGTCTTTCCGGATCCGGTACCGCCGGCGATGCCGATTACGATGGGAGAGGATCGATCGCTCATGGCTTGATTATACGCGTCGAGGGTTGACGCGGAAAGTGATCCCGGCCGAGTTTATCCTCGTTGCAGCCGCATCGAAGCCGGACGCGCCGTGTTTGAAATCGACGCCGCTGGGCGATCAGACTTCAGGCTGGAATTTGAAGGAAAGCTTCATTTTCGCCCGATAGGCAATGATCTTATCGTCGTCGATTTGCATGTCGAGAGTGACCACCTCGGCGATGCGCAGGTCACGCAGACTCTGCGAAGCCGTCGAAATGGCGGTCTCGGCAGCCTTTTCCCAGGAATCTGTGCTCGTACCCACCAATTCGATCACTTTGTATACACTGCTGCTCATTTCGTGGCCTCCTTTTCGGTCATAGCGCGCGAGCGAGCATAAGCACTGCCATCGTAGCAATTCTCGGCGAGCGATTCAAGTAAGTCATGCTTTTCGGCGGCACGCGCTGGGACGAAGAAATGTCGACCGGCGTGTCCTTTAGACCTAAATGAACAGAAGTCCGCTCTGCGGGCTTCTCACGGCTTCCTGGGGGGTGCTGGTGAATGGTTTCAATTATTAATAAGGAAACAGAGATGCAGATTGGGAAGTCTGAAGTGGAAGAAACTCGGGTAAAAGCCACCAATTCGGAAAAGAAGACTTGGAGCCAGCGGAGGGACTCGAACCCTCGACCCATCGCTTACGAAGCGATTGCTCTGCCATCTGAGCTACGCTGGCGACGCGGGCGATTATACCAATTTGCATCATCGCTTGGCAAGGCGTCCCCAGTAAGGCATAATGTTTCTAATGCGCATCGCGATGCTTTCTTACCACACCTGCCCCTTGGCGACGCTGGGCGGCAAGGACACCGGCGGCATGAACGTCTACGTTCGTGATCTGACGCGCGAGTTGGGCAAATGTGGGATCGGCGTCGATGTATTCACTCGTTCCCAGGACGAGCATGTTCCCCACGTGCTGCATGATCTGGGATACGGCAACCGCATCGTTCACATGCCAGCCGGTCCCGAGCGCATGGTGGATAAAACCCAGCTCATCCATCACGTGGATGAATTCGTAGACGGAATCGTGGGCTTTGCCAGGCTCAAGCAGATCGAATATCAACTGATCCACAGCCATTACTGGCTGTCGGGATTGGCGGCGATTCAATTACGGAAGAAATGGCACATCCCGTTCATCCAGATGTTCCATACACTCGCCGTGATGAAAGATCGCGTAGCGCGTTCCCCCGAGGAGATTTCGTCGAACGAGAGAATAGAAGCGGAGCGACGACTACTCGATGAAGCCGATTGCGTCGTCGCTTCAACGCCTGCGGAGCTGGCGCAGATCCAGTGGCTGTATCAGGCCGAAACCTCGAAGGTGGTGGTGATCCCGCCAGGTGTGGACACGAGCCGATTTTATCCCATCGACCAGGATGAGGCGCGGGAATTCATTGGTGTACCTTGCGAGCACCGCATGGTGCTTTTCGTTGGAAGAATCGAGCCGCTGAAGGGACTCGATACGCTGATCGAAGCCGTGGCGCTGCTGCGCGAAGAGGCGGCGTTTGACAAGAACCCGTTCTGCCTTGCCGTCATCGGCGGAGATCCGGACGTCAGCCGTGCAGACATGACGGCCGAAATGGAACGCCTTCAAGCGCTGAGTGAGGCGAAGGGGCTGAACGATCTGGTCCTGTTTCTGGGAAAACGCGACCAGGACACACTGCAGTATTATTACTCGGCGGCGGAGGTCGTCGTCGTCCCGTCACACTACGAGTCCTTCGGGTTGGTTGCATTGGAAGCGATGGCTTGCGCCACACCCGTCGTGGCTTCGGAAACCGGTGGCCTGGCTTATCTGGTTCAAGATGGCGAGACGGGTTTCCACGTGCCGACTGCGGAACCCAAAGCTTTAGCGGAAAAACTCCAACTTGTGCTTCAAGACGATGATCTACGCCACAAACTCGGACAGAACGCGGCGAAATATGCGCAGGCTTACGCCTGGTCTGTCGTCGTCGATCAAATTATCGATGTTTACAGGTCGTTGATCGAGAAGTGAGTAGAATAAATTTCGCCCCCTCGATGTCGGAAGCACGCGGGTCTACTGCGGCTCTTCCGGGCATTTCTCGACGGCGCCGGTGATGTCGATAAACGGACGCGTGCCGCGCATGATTTCGATCGTGCCGGTGCCGATGATGCAATCGCCCGGACGAATCTCAGGGTGCCCCGTTTCGTAATCCACGAAAGCAAAAGAACCGTAAGTCTCGCTGAATATGGCCACGAAGGGGATGTCGCCGGAAGCGAACCAGCGCCGGATTGGCCCATAGACGCACATCGTTTCGTTGGCATCGGATAGGCTAACCTGATCCCAAAGGACGCAATCCCCGGGACCGACCACGACTTCATACGTGGGTGTCTCGGATGCGAGTGGAGGAAGCGTTGCGGCGTGCATTGGGGCCGTAGTCGGGGTTATGGTGTTCGTGGCCGTGGGTTCGGGCGTCAGCAGCGCGCCGACGAACTTCTTTCCGGGCCCAACGATGAGGGCGATCAATCCCACACCCAACCCGATGACGAGCAGCAACGAAATGATCCGGCGTACGATCGTGGGCAGCCCCTGAATGGGCGAGTCTGACGCGGCAGCTTCATCATCCGGGATCAACTCCGATATAGGACGGAGACCGCTGACATCTGGATCGAGCCGCCGCTTTCGAAGGCCGGGCATGCGGCTGCTCGATGACTCCAGGACGGAATGGATGGGCGAAGATTCCACCGACCGCGCCCACTCGTCGTCCATCGATTCGGATGGAGAGATTCCCGGGATCTCCGGCATTTCCGGCGGAAGCACGATGTCCGGCTCGGGTTCCTCCGCCGGCACGTCCTCGGGATGGGCTTCGCGACGAAGGGAGGCAATCAACGAATCCGGATCCTTCGGCTGCGGAAAGATGGGCTCGGAGGTCGTGAATACTTCCGCTTCTTTCTTTTCCTCGAGACGTTTGCCGCAAAGGGGACAATCGTCCAGGCCGATTTCAATCCACTCTGCGCAGAAAGGGCATTTTTGCAGTGTGGACATCCAAATCGGTTGTTCGATATCCCGGCGGCAGAATCGGCAGAAGATCGCTTCTTCACGAATTTCCTCGCCGCAATGAGGGCATTTACGCGTCATAGGTGATCGCCTTGTTCTACCGTTGTTTGCCTATTGTAGTCGGCTGCCGGATTCGCGCAATGAGTCTTTGCTACCATGTTCCAACTCGGATGTACGATCGAAGCGAGACCTGCCTGGCACTTCATCGTTTCTTCCCTGCGATCAATGCAGCAAAAGACTGCAAACGGATACTGTCGAGTGGTGTTCGTCATCCGCAGGGCAGTGTTCGTAGGCGAGGAGGGATCCCTGGAGGGGTGCGAGGATTTTCAACGCCAGGTAGATCGGCGCGACGCCGCAAACGTTGTTGCGATCGTTGCTCTGCATGATGATGTCCAGGAACGTTTCGGCATCACCGTGGCAAATGCTGTCGATTAACTGCTCGTCTTCGAGCTTCAAGCGCGCATGATCCGGCAGTTCGAGGGCCTTGCCACCGAAGGTCGGTCCGACGTGTGACAGGTCGGCGGCTGCGACGATCAGGGTCTTTCTTTGGTTCACGATTTCTCGCAGGACTTCGATGGCGTCCGCGAGGAATTCGTCGTCTTCGATGTTCTCTGCGCCGTTCCAGTAGGGCAGAAAAGAACCGCAGAGGATCGGCAGCATCTCACAGCTTTCTCCCCGGCGGACGTGATGCAGCCAGACGGCGGCTAATTCGCAACCTTGTGCATAGACGCGCCAACCGCGCTGGTAATCGATGTGTGGGCTGATCAATCCGCGTATGCTCGCATTCACAGGATCTGTACTGCCTGCTCGATCGATATAGCCATCCAGCAACCGACTCAGCTCATCCGACTGCTGGGGATAGGAACTGCCGGCGAGGTTTGCCGGACGGCAGGACGCGCGGCGGAAGTCTTCTAGCTTTTCAGTCATCGCCGCCTTTGATCTGTCGTTTTCGATTAAATAAGCCGCATCCAGGGTGTCCATCAGTTCGTCGAGGTCCGGCTGTGCGACGTGATAGTTGTATCCGTCCGCAAGGATATCCTGCATGTCTTTGAATTCGTTCGTGCCGTCAAAGAGGCCCAACGCCGGCGCGAGGTCGGCGGGGACGAGCACGACGCGATCGCTCAGTTGAAGGGGATCGCGCAGCAACAGAAATGGCTGGTCGTGATGCACCACCGGAAGGGTTTCAACGTATCGTAAACGAGGAAAGCTCGTGCGAGTGATTTGTTTCATGTCTCTCATCAGGATATATACCCGTGTTCTCTCCGAACATCAAGTGCTTTATGTCTCGCCTCGGAAGGTAATCCGGGAGGTTGTTGGTCGCCCTGCACGACGGCCGGAAAAGAAATGGATGGACAGTCGTACCCTTTTTTGATTCCGGGGTTATTCATATGAGGGATCGACGCCGGAATTAACCCTTCACATGCAAAATAAGAGCGATATAATAAGCGGTTATTATCCCGCGCTCGATCAGAGGATGTTAATTTAGCCGCGAAATTCCCCGAAGCAGGAGAGGAGTTGAGAGTATGAGTATCAGCCAACTTGCCGCATCGATCCGTGAATCTTCCACTCTGGCTTTGAATGAAAAGGCACGTGTGCTGCGAGCGAAAGGCGAGCCGGTGATCCACCTCGGCGTCGGAGAGCCGAAAAACCCGGCGCCCATCACGGCGCTTTTGAGTTCTGCGGCGCGCCTCAACACCGGTGAGATCAAATACACACCGACAGACGGCCTGCCTTCGTTGAAAAAGGCGATCGTGCGTTACATGGAAGAAAATTACAACAAGGCCGTCGCTCCGGAGAACATCATCGCCTCAACGGGAGCGAAACAGAGCCTCTACAACACGCTGTTCACGATCATCGACCCGCAGGATGAAGTCATCCTGCTCGCACCGTACTGGGTCAGCTATCCTGAAATGGTCAAGATGGTCCACGGTGTGCCCGTCGTTGTGACTCCCGAGGACGGCACATTCACGCCACGTATGGATGACATCGAACAGACGGTAACCAGTTATACCAAAGCGATCATCGTCAACAGTCCGTGTAACCCTTCGGGCGCCGTATTCTCGGATGAATTCATCGGTGAGATCGTCGACTTTTGCGAGAAGAAGGGCATTTATCTCATCCTCGACGATATCTATCAGAAGTTGGTGGAAAACGGGGTGCGGCCGGCGATTGCATACGATTACACCAAAAAAGATCTGGAAAACAGCAGGCTGATCGTGGTCAACGGTGTCTCGAAGCTGTACGGCATGACCGGATTCCGCATCGGTTGGGTCGTCGGTCCGCGCAAGCTGGTCGAGGCAATGGCGAAAATCCAGAGCCAGATCACGTCCAACCCCTCCGTGGTTTCCCAAGCCGCGGCGGAAGGTGCGCTGCAGGGCGTTCAAAGCGTTGTTGAAAATTTACGCCTGGAAATTCAGAACAACCGGACCGTGATGATCCGGGAGTTGGAAGCCTTCAACGGCGTGCGTTTGATCCGGCCGCAAGGGACGTTTTACTGCCTGCCTGATTTTCGCGCGTACGAGAAGGATTCGCTGAAGCTGTCGAATTTCCTGCTGGAGAAGGCGTTGGTCGTCACTGTTCCCGGTGTGGATTTTGGAATGGAAGGCCATCTGCGTTTGAGCTACGCGGGATCCGTCAAAGACGTCACCGGGGGGATCGAGCGGTTGAAGTGGGCTTTGGATCCGAAAGCGCCCAACGAGATCTACATCGGTGATCGTAAACTCGTGAGGGATTGGCTATGAACAACATACTGAACATCAAATCACCTGCACAAAAGGAAGCGCAAGTCCTGCGCTCGGATTATGGGCTCGAAAATCACGGCCTGACCAATTTGAACAACGTGTATTGGAATCTTCCGACCGCAGCGCTGTACGAGGAATTTACCTTCCGCGGTGAAGGCCATATCTCACACGCCGGGCCCTTGCTGGTCAGATCCGGAAAGCACACCGCGCGCGCGGCCAACGATAAATACGTCGTGCGGGAAGGAACGACGGAAGACAACATCTGGTGGGGGGAATACAACCGGCCGTACAGTCCGGAAAAGTTCGACGAGCTGTTCTCGCGCTTGCAGGGATTCTTACAAGGCCGGGACGTGTTCGTACAGGATTGTTACGTCGGCGCCGATGAGGAATACCGCCTGCCGATTCGCATCATCACCGAGTGGGCCTGGCACAGCGTCTTCGCCCGCAACATGTTCATCTTGCCGGAGAGCGCGGAAGCCTACCGCCAGCACGTGCCTCAATTCACGGTGGTCGCCATGCCCTCGTTCAAGGCCAATCGGCCGATCGACAGCACGCGGACCGATACGTTCATCACGCTCAACTTCGAACAGAAACTGTGCATCATCGGTGGATCGGGGTACGGCGGCGAGATCAAGAAATCCGTCTTCACGCTGATGAATTATCTGCTTCCGTTGAAGGGGGTCATGACGATGCACTGCTCCGCCAACGTGGATGATGAAGACGATGACGACGTGGCCTTGTTCTTCGGTCTTTCCGGAACGGGAAAAACCACCTTGTCGGCCGATCCGAATCGACGCTTGATCGGAGACGACGAGCATGGTTGGAATGACAACGGCATCTTCAACTTCGAAGGCGGCTGTTATGCCAAGGTGATCCGCCTCTCTGCGACCGCAGAACCCGAGATCTATGCCTGCACTTCACGTTTCGGGACGATCCTCGAAAACGTGATCGTCGATCCGGTGACGCGCCTCATCGATCTCGATGACGATGAAATCACGGAAAACACGCGGGCTTCCTATCCGCTCGAATACATCGACAACGCCGTGCCGGAAAAATTGGCGGGCCATCCGAACAATATCATTCTCCTTACTTGTGACGCCTCCGGGGTGATGCCGCCGATCGCTCGTCTCACGACCAACCAGGCGCTGTATCAATTCATTTCCGGCTACACCGCAAAAGTCGGCGGCACGGAAGTCGGCCTGGGAGAAGAGCCGCAGATCACGTTCAGCACCTGTTTCGGCGCACCCTTCATGGTTCACCATCCCTCGTATTACGCAGAAATACTGCGGCGGAAGATCGAGCACTACGGCGTGAATTGTTGGCTGCTGAACACCGGCTGGGTAGGCGGGCCGTACGGCGTGGGCAAACGTATCAGTATCAGATACACGCGCGCCATGCTCACCGCAGCGTTGGAGGGTTCACTGCAGAAGGTGGAGTACACCAAGGATCCCATCTTCGGTTTCGAGGTGCCAAAGTCGTGTCCGGACGTGCCTTCGGACGTGTTGGATCCGGCTTCTTCCTGGCCGAGCAAAAAGGACTATATGAAGAAATACACGCAGCTCGCCATGCGTTTCGTGGACAATTTCAAGCAGTTCGAACCCGATTGCCCTCCGGACATCGTAAAAGCCGGTCCGCAGGTATAATATGGGCTGATCTTAAAGCCTGAAACCTGCTGGTTTCGTTCGGAGACAAGCGCAAGTGCAAACGAACAATTCAGAGACACGGAAGAATTCAAGCCGGACAGCGCGCGTTCCGTACTACAATCTGGCTGTGCGCTTCCTGGCGGTTGGGTTTGTCCTCAGCACGCTCGTCGCGGCAGGCGTCCTGTATCAAGTGGTGCGCGATATGACCGCGGGCTACACGGGAATGGGTCTTGATCCGTTCGAGGCCGTCGGCGGAGATGAGCTGTACACGCCCGAACCGGGCAGCACGCCGACGTTGATCTCCATCCCGGTGCAGCCCAATCCGTGGGACGGGAACGAGCGCGTTACTATTTTGATCATGGGGGTGGATTATCGTGACTGGCTCGAAGGTCAGGGCGCGCCGCGCAGCGACACGATGATGCTCGTCTCTCTCGACCCGATCACCAAACAGGCCAGTCTGCTCTCTATCCCGCGCGACTTGTGGGTCGAGATTCCCGGCTTCGGCTACAACCGTATCAACACGGCTTATCGTTTCGGCGAGAGCTATAAAGTTCCCGGTGGCGGACCGGCCCTGGCGATGAAAACCGTCGAGAAATGGATCGGCGTCCCCATCGGCTTCTACGCCGTCATCGACTTTCATACCTTCGAGAAGATGATCGACGAGATCGGCGGCATCGACATCGTCGTCGAGGAGCGGATCAAGATCTCGCCCATCGACCGCCACCAGCGTTGGCTCGAGCCCGGCCCGCAGCATCTGGATGGGCCGGATGCGCTGGGGTACGCTCGCGTGCGCAAGAACGCCGGCGGTGACTTCGGACGCGCCGACCGCCAGCAGCAGGTGGTCGTGGCGGTGCTCAACCGGCTGGTCAGCCTGGATATGCTGCCCAGTTTGATTCAAAAAGCGCCACGCCTTTACCAGGAACTCTCCGAAGGTGTGCGTACCAATCTTTCGCTGGAGCAGATGGTTCAATTGGCCTGGTCTTCCATACGATTGAAATCTGACGACATCCATCGCGGGGTGATCGGACCGCCGAAGATGGTCGGCTTTTTCACCCGGCCGGACGGCGCCCAGGTGCTGCGGGCGGTTCCCGATGCGATTCGGGAGCTGCGTGACGAGCTCTTCGTCGAAACGAGCGCATTTGGTCCGGTGCCGTGAAACTCATTGAGAAACGACATGACTGATCAGACCCGTCCGCACAATACAAATTCCCAGGATACGCAGGCGCACCGGGCGTCGCTCGGTGAAACGCAGCCCGTCACGCCGCGTCGGTCGACTACGGTCGTGAGGAAATACAGGCCCTGGATCGTCGCCGTTCCGGTCTTCATGATCGTCGTCTTGGGGTTAGCGGGGATCGCCGGGTACAGCGCAGGAATGAAGCAGCGCGAAGCGTCCGGCCTCGCCAACGTGGAGAAGGTCAGCAAAGAGCAGTTCGACACCGGTGTGGATGATTACGTCGCCGGCCGGTACGAACTCGCCCGTCAGCGCATCGAGTATGTACTCGAACTCGATCCGGATTACGAGGGGGCGAGTGAAATGCTGGGCATGATCATGACGGCCCTGAACCAGCCGACACCCACGGTAAAACCGCTGAATTCACCGACGCCCTCCATCACGCCCGATCTGGATTCCCTCGAAGGTATTTTCGGCAGCGCACAGGAGGCTTTCAGCCGCGAGGATTATGACAGCGCTTTGAAGTACCTGCTCCTCTTACGGGCGGAGGACCCCGAATATCGCCTGGCCGAAGTCAACCAGATCATGGCCGTGGCGCTGCGAAACCGGGGTATGGCAAAATTGTATCGCGGCGATCTGGAACAAGGCATCTACGATCTCAACCTGGCCGAACGATTCGGCCCGCTCGACAATCAAGCGGTCAGCTGGCGCAACTCCGCCGCCTTTTTCATGTTCGCCAACAGCTATTACGGATTGGATTGGGCGCTTGCCACGGAATACCTGGGCCAGATCTGCGTGGCGCAGATCTGGGGCGCCTGCTACAAGTATGCCGATGCAGCCAGAGAATATGCCCTGCAATTGATCGAAGACGGCGATTTCTGCAGCGCAAGCTACTATCTCCACGAGTCCCTGGCGATCCGTGAAGATGCTGCCCTGGCACCGACGGCGACCAAAGTCAACCACGTCTGCCAGACCGCCACCGTCACCCCGCCAACGAGCACGCCGACGCCGACCGGCAGCGCCACTGCGACCGTTCCCTACGTTTCGCCGACGCCGACCGCAACCCTCGGCGGAGGTGGCGGTACGACCACTCCGACTTCGACCGCAACCGCAACCGGCTCGCCGACAGCGACGGGGACCTCCGGCGCCTCGCCGACGGGCACATCCACTCCGACGGCAACCTCCACGTCGACATCGACGTCTGCGCCTGCTCCAACCGCAACGCCCACTCCCACCCCGTGAAGATGACCGGCCGGCACAGCGCTCGGCGTTCGACGATGTCCATGCGTTTGGTGTTTCGCACCTGGTGGCCTCTGGCGTTGAGCTGGATGCTCATGGCCTTGGAACTGCCGGTCATTGGGGCCGCTATCGCTCGCCTGCCGGATCCACAGATCAATCTGGCAGCCTGGGGCGGCATCGTCTATCCACTTGCGTTGATCGTCGAAGCGCCGATCATCATGCTGCTTTCCGCCTCGACCGCATTGAGCAAGGATTGGGACTCGTACCTGCGTATACGTAAGTACATGCTCTGGATGGCGGGAGGCCTGACCCTGCTTCACGTGCTGGTCGCCTTCACGCCGCTCTACGACCTGGTGGTGGTGCGCTGGATCGATGCGCCGGCCGAAATCGTGGAACCGGCGCGCCTGGGCCTGCGTTTGTTGCTGCCCTGGACGGGGGCGATCGCCTACCGGCGTTTTCAACAAGGCGTGCTCATCCGCTGCGGACATTCCGGCGCCGTGGGCACGGGCACGATCGTCCGCCTGGCCGCCGACGTTTCCGTGATCGCCCTGGGGCTGATCACGAAGCGCGTTTCGGGAATTGCCCTGGCCGGGTTGGCGATGTCTTCGGGCGTGATGAGCGAGGCGCTCTTCAATGGCCTGCGGGTGCGCCCGGTGCTGCGCGATCAACTCCGCCACGCACCGCCGGCTGCCGAAGCGTTGAGCCTGCGTTCGTTTCTCTCGTTCTACGTCCCGCTGGCGATGACTTCCTTACTCTTCCTGCTGATTCAACCGCTAGGAAGCGCCGCGTTGAGCCGCATGCCGCAGGCTTTGGAGTCACTCGCCGCCTGGCCCGTGGTGTCGGGACTCGTGTTCCTGCTGCGCAGCCCGGGCGTGGCTTTCAACGAGGTGGCCGTGGCGCTGCTGGACGAGCCCGATTCCGGCCCGTACCTGGTGCGATTTGCGCTGCGCTTGATGGGCGTGATGAGCGTATTGCTGCTGCTGATCGTCCTCACACCGATTTCGATGTTCTGGTTCGAGAAATTGACTTCCCTCGACGCGGATCTGGCGCGAATGGCGGCCAACGCCCTGTGGTTCACGCTTCCGCTGCCGGCGATCAGCGTGTTGGTCAGCTGGTTTCAAGGCGTGCTGCTCAATGCCCGGCGGACTCACGCCGTGACCGAGTCCGTGATCTTCGGTTTGATCGTAATCTCGAGCGTGCTGGTGAGCGGTGTGGTCTGGGGGCAGGCGGTGGGTCTTTACGTCGGGTGGCTGGCGTTCAGCCTGGGCATGACGGCCCAGGTGACCTGGCTCTGGTGGCGCAGCCGCAGGTCCTTGTCCGTACTAATGCATTTCAACCTTCAAACTGAGCAGGATTGTTGAGATACAAACAAGATGCGCCGCGATTTCATCGGCGCATCCTGTTATTTCTGGATGAATTGAAATCCATTCCGGGATCAGTCTTCGACGGAGACGACCGCACCCAGGGCGTTGACATTCAACGTCCATGTGCTGCCGACTTCGAAACGTTCGAATTCGGCCTCGCTCTCGGTCGTGTAGGTGTAGCGCTCGTCATCGGCGATGAAAACGATCTCGTACGCCTCGCTTCCCTCGCCTTCCTGCTGACCGGCGAGCAGTGAGACGGCCGGCCAGTAGGGATCCAGATTCGCGCCGCTGGCGCTGATCGTGTCGATCGTGATCCAGTCCAACACCGTGTAGCTGCAGTAATCCTCGTAAATTTCGTAGACACAATCCTGCATAACTTCACCCACGCCGCTGCCGGTGTCCACCGTATACGGTTCACCACATACTTCCTCGGCCCCCGGCACGGGATCGTCGCTCGTATCATAAAGTTCGGGACGGCAGTTGCCGATCTCGGCATCGGCGGGAATGTCGCTGTAAAAAGCCTCGGCTTCGACTTCGCCCAGGGCCAGAATGGGAACGCTGCGCGTCCAGGACACGCTCTGCACCCGTCCTTCCAGGGATTCCGTGTGCGTAAAGAGCATGATCAAACCGACGCAGACGACTACGGCGACGAGGGCCAATCCGATGACCAGGCCGCGCGACATGGGCTTGCCCGGCGCTTTGGGTTTGTCTTCTTTCTTCGCGCGCGTGGCCGCCAGGCTAGCGCCGCAAGATTTACAACTGCGTGCGCTGGCGGGATTCTCCGCGTTGCACGACGGACAGCGGACGGTGCCCGCCGGTCCGCTGCGATGGGCGCCGAGGACTTTGCCGGCCTTGCGAACGGCCGCCTCCGAAAGGTCTCCGCCGCAGCCGCCGCAGAACTTTGCGTCGGCGCGGTTGCGCGCCTGGCAGTAGGGACAATGCCGGTCCGGTCCGGCCTTGGCGCGGGCGATTTTATCGGCATCCGTGAGGAATTTCTCTTCCAGCGGCTGTTCGAATTCGACGTCCTCGGGCATCGGCCCGCCGCAGCCGTTGCAGAACTCGTGCGTGCCCGGGTTGCGCGTTTCGCAGCGCGGGCAGGTCCATTCCAATTCCACGTAACCGAGGCGTTTCTTGGTCATCTGTCGTCTCCTTGTTTTACAATTGCTGTGTTAGCATACATCGTCCGATGGATTTTTGCCAATCGTTCTATGGTCACGAGACTTTTCGGGCCGGAAGTGCGTATAGTGAAATGGGATCCTTTCACAAATTAATAGTCGATGAGGAGAGAGGACATGCGCAAGCTTCTGCGGATTTCAATCATCGCGGCGATATTGTTGGGATCGAGCGCCTGCTATCCCGGTGGTTTTACCTTCAACAACGAGACGGTGCGCCTGCGCGACTCCGGCAAAGTCGAAGTCATTGATTACGATTTCACCGGTTTCGACGGCGTAGATGCCAGCCATGTGTTCGACGTTGATATCGAACAGGGGGATGATTACCTCGTCGTCGTGACTGCGGATGAAACTGTCGTCGAATATTTGGACGTTTCCGCCGTAGGCGGCAGCCTGCGGCTGAGCCTCAAGCCGGGATACAACTACAACTTCAGCGGGCTGACGTTGAAGGCCGAAGTGCGCCTGCCCGATCTGGCCGAAGTGGCGTTGAGCGGGGCGAGCAGCGCCTATCTCCACGGTTTCGAATCGCCGCAGCCGCTGCGGCTGGATCTCTCCGGAAGCAGCCGTGTCGACGGCGAGGCTGTGGTCGGTGTGGCGCGTTTCTCTCTGTCTGGCTCGAGCGAGGTCGATCTGCACGGTTCGTGCGCCAGCCTCGATTTGGATATCTCCGGCGGCAGCACGGCCGATCTGGCGGATTTCTACGCCGAAGACGTGAACGTGAACGCCAGCGGCGCCAGCGAGGCTGTGTTGTGGACCGATGGGACGCTGGACGTCAACGCCAGCGGCGATTCGCGTATAACGTACGTGAGCGGCGCAGATCTGGGGTCGATCCACACCAGCGGCACTTCCTCAGTGCGGGAGCGCTGATTTACGGCGCCTGAATCTTTCCCTGATGAGGCATTCTTTTTCGGGCAACCACGGGGTTGCCCCTACAATGCCATAAAATCACGCGTAGAGACGCCTCGGTGAGGCGTCTATGTGGTTGTAGAGACGGGTTTCAAACCCGCCCCTACATTAATTTCATTTCCCTTACGGGAGAGGGTAAAGGTGGTGTTACCCACTTAGCTCTCAATCATACTGAGCGGAAGGCGCAGCGCAGCGGCGTCTGCAGTCGAAGGACGATCACGGCGCGAACAGCGCAAACAACTCCTCTGCGAAATCGGCGACCAGACCGTTGAGCCTGCTGCCCGCACTGCCGGGGAACACCGGCGGCAAGGGGCTTAGCGCGTAGATCGTGTTGGGGGGATCGTCGTTTAGCCGCACCCAGGGCGGATCACCGTTCAGGGCGGCGTTGACCATCACCACGCCGTGCTCGGGCGTGTCCTGGGAATGATCGTCCTCGAATTGAATGCGCTGGTAGGGCACCTGGACGCTGGCGATGAACGTCTCGGCCTCGCGCTCGCGCCAGAAATCGTCGTCCTCGCACGACGCCATGTACGTGGTCGAACCGATGCCGGGCGCGTCGGGAGAGCAATCGTGCGTCGTGTAGACGCGATTGGCCGGGCCTTCCCAGTCGATGAAGAAGACGATGGGCAGGTCCGGGTAGCGGGCGAGCGTCCCGGAGGCCAACGTGACGCCGAAGGAATAGGAAACCAGGCCGATGCGATCGGGATCGACTTCGGGCCGTGCGGCGACGGTGCGTACGATCTCGGCCAGCCCGTCCTGTCCCACGAAGCCGTTCAGATCCTCTTCGCCGCCGCTGGCGCCGCGTCCTTCCGGATCGAAGATCACGACCGTGAATCCCCGCTCGGCCATGTCCTGCGCCGAACGGCCTGCGCCCGTGAAATCCGAGCTGTCCCCGATCCCGCCGGGGACGAGGATCAGCGTCGGCAGCGCTGCGCCGTCATAATCCGCCGGGGTGAGGATGTAGACGGCGAGCTGCGAGCCGCTGCTGGGGTTCTCGACCCAGAGCAGGCCTTCCTGCACGGGCGGCCTGGCTTCGTCCCCGCAGTCCTGCGGGCAGTTGGCTGCGGTCTCCGGCCCGTCGCAGGCGCCGTCGCCGCAGCGTTTGTCCGCTGCGGATTGCGGCGCCGGCCGCTCGGGGAGATCCGGAGCGGGAGGTTCCGCGGTCAGCGCACTTTCGACTCCGGGGAAGGAGCAGCCGGACAGGATGCAGAGCACGATCAGCAGGGGCAGGACTCTCTTCATCGCCGTACCTCGATTCGGGATGGACGAATCCTACAGCATTTGGACGAGGGGAGAAAGCGAGAGGTTTTTTCCTTCTCCCTGTGAGGGAGAGGGTAGGATGAGGGTGATTTTCCAGCCCCTCACCTCCATCCTCTCCCCTTAGGAGAGAGGAAGCTTCTTCTGATCCTCTCAAGTGGAACCTACATCCCAATCATCCGGAGCGAGCCCCACATTCCATTCATCCTCAGCGGTGTGCAGCGAAGTCGAAGGATAGGCAATACCGCAGCGATAGGCCAGATGATGTTATAATCCCCCCGATCCGCCCCCGTAGCTCAATGGATAGAGCGCCTGACTTCGAATCAGTAGGTTGGGAGTTCGAGTCTCTCCGGGGGCGCCAGCAAACCAGGGCGGCGTTCGTCGCCCTGATTTTGTTCCCATGTCCCGAATTACCTAATTTCGGATCGCCGCGTGCATGATATCATCGAACGAACATGGGCATTGATCCCGTTCTCGAAACAATCCAGGTCGATGCAGCGCTTGGGAAGGGCAGTCGTGCGGAATTCCATTCATGTGTGGATGTTCAATACAGTCGTGAACTTACTGCTCGCGGCGTGTGGTTTTTCGTCCACCCCGTACGCCCCCGCTCGATCCGCCATCGACACGCCGATCGCCTACACCCCGTTTCCCGGCGAGACGCCGCTCTCGACGCTCACGCCCACGATCGAATCTCCCATCTTTGGGCCGGCGCAGTCCGCGCCTGAAGACTGCACGAATGATTCCGAATTCGCGGCCGATCTCGGCGTCCCGGACGGGACCCTGATTCGTCCGGGCGACGACTTCACCAAGACATGGCGCATGCGCAACAGCGGCACCTGCGCCTGGACTCGGGAATACACCTGGGAGCAGATCGACGCCGCGGGCAACCGCCTGCTTGCACTGGAGCCGGTAACGCCGCTCGACGGCGAAGTCCCGCCCGGTGGAACCGTCGACGTCAGCGTCGTGTTGGTCCTGGATGAAAATGCGGAATTGGGCCGCGCGCAGGTCGCCCGTTTCCAACTGCGCAGCCCCGCCGGCGAATACTTTGGATCGAATCTTGACGCGCAGGTGTACGCCGTGAACGGCAGCGGCCGCTGTCCGCCGGAGACAGACGATTTGCGCATCTACATCCACCTGCAGGATCGCTACTGCTTCCTGTACCTGCAGACGGGCGAAGCGAGTCTGCGCCAGGACGGTGCGCTCCGCGTCGGTCTCCCGGTGTCCCAAGGTTCGACGGAAGAACCGCTTCCCGCTGTCGGCATCTACAATATGGGCAGCACCGGCGGACTCGATCTCGATGCCTGGGCCGGGCAGCAGATCAAGGCTGCACAAGATCCCACTCATCCGGCGGATGTGGAGCGCATCCGGCTCGGCGCCATCACCGCCTATGCCACGGACGATTTACCGGGACCGAGCCCGGCGCTGCACGTCTACCTCATGCAGGACGGAGTCGGATTCGAAATCGTCGTCATGCCGATCGAAGGCGGCCGCGCCACAGAGACGCTCGAATTGTGGGAGAATATCCGCACGTCGTTCACTTTCTACGCGCCATGAGGCCCGGCGTTTAATTGCGTGTAGCCAATATATAGAGCAAACAGATGAGGTGAGATGCATGGAAACGATACAGGTGCGCACCCGCTCGCGCGACGAATTGTTGGAGATCACCGACGAAGTGCGCGCCTGCGTGCGCGACTCGGGGATTTCCGACGGGGTGGTCGAGGTCTACGTGCCGCACACCACGGCGGGCGTCACGATCAACGAAAACGCCGATCCCACGACCGAAGCCGACATCCTCGCCGACCTCGATCGTCTGATTCCCTGGCGGCAGAGCTACTACCGCCACATGGAAGGCAACAGCGCCGCACACTTCAAGGCCAGCCTGATGGGGGCCTCGGTGCGCGTGCTCCTGCAGGGTGGCCGGCTGGTGCTGGGTACCTGGCAGGGGATCTTCTTCTGCGAGTTCGACGGCCCTCGTACTCGCAAAGTCCACGTTCACGTCTCGCCCGGATGACCGATGCGGTGGTTGTTGGAGTGCATTGCTATTAAACCAAGCCGCTCGATATCCGGCCGTTCGTTCACTTGGATTTTGAGAACTAATTTCGAATCGAATATTGCCATATTTTCGTCTCAACGACGCTGAAACGGTAAACCGCAATATCGCCTCTTCATTACCACACAAAACCAATGCCCAGGATTGCTGCTGGATCCCCCACTTGACGGGATTCCTTTCGAAACCTGTGGACATTGTTTTATTTTATTTACCAAAGGACATCTCCCACAGCTCCTTTATTTCGCGCAGTATGGGACCATCTGCCCATATGGATCGAATCGCCATATGACGAAATATTTCCTATACTGCACGTATGCAGCCCGGTTGAATCCGTGTTTTGATTGGTGTTGGGATATCGGTTTACGGCAATATTCGATTGGATGAAAGAAAAAAATGTCAGATATATTCATTTCTTATTCGCGAAAAGACATCGCCTACGCACGCATCCTCCATGAAGGACTTCAAGCGCAAGACCTGGAAACCTGGATAGATTGGCAGGATATCCCCCCCAGTACAGAGTGGATGCAGGAAATTTACACCGCAATCGAAGAGGCGAATACCGTCGTTTTCATTCTCAGCGCCTCATCCATCCTTTCCGAGGTGTGCAATGAAGAGATCGAGCATGCCAGGGAAAACAACAAGCGCATCATCCCCGTCGTCATCGACGATGTCGATCCCAGTAAGGTTCATCCAGCGTTAGCGGCGATCAATTGGATCTTTTCCCGTACACAGGACGAGCTGCAGCCGGCCATAGATAGTCTGATCGAAGCGATCCAAACGGACTACGATTGGGTCAAGGCGCACACCCGATTGCAGGTGAGAGCGTTGGAATGGGAACGCGAACGCCAGGACAGGAGCTATTTACTTCACGGCACCGACCTGCATCAAGCAGAAGACTGGCTGGCGGAATCCGTCGCGAAAGCGCCGGAACCGACGCTCACCCAAACCCGCTACATTCAGTTCAGCCGCCAGGAGGCGATGAAAAGGCAGCGTCGATCGTTGATATCTATCGGCGCGGCGTTAATCATCACTCTCGTTTTGGGAATTATTGCCGTGATCAATGGACAGCGCGCCCAACAAAACGCGCTCAGCCTGGCGACCCAGGTGGCGATTGCGGAAGAACAGAGAGGGATTGCGGAAGAACAGAAAGGGATTGCGGAAGAACAGAAAGGGATTGCGGAGGAAAACGCACATCTCGCCCACATTCGAGAATTAACCGCGATCAGTCAACAGAGCGGAATCCGTTTTGACGTCGCGATGCTGTTGGGTGCAGAAAGTTTTAACGAGATAGAGAACTTTCAGACCTCGAACAACTTGTTTAAATTGAACCTTCAGTATCCGAAAGTGTCCCGGATCATCATGCATGAAGGCGTACGAAGCGTCGCGATCAGCCCGGATGGGAAGATCCTGGCTTCCGGATCGGCAGACGGTTCCATCATGCTGTGGGACATGGCCAGCGTTCAACCTCTCAGCGATCTCCTGCGAGGGCACGATTCCACGGTCTGGACGTTGGATTTCAGTCCGGACGGAAAGTGGCTCGTTTCTGGCAGTGAAGACCAAATGATCATCCTGTGGGACGTGGACAGCGGGCAAGAGATTGAACGAATAAATACGTCCATGGATATCAGAAACGTCGCTTTCAGCCCAGATGGAAGGACGATCGCTTCTATTGATGCTTCGGATCAAGGAGGTCATGTCGTCCTTTGGGACGTCGACAGCATGCAAGCCGTCGGAGAACCGCTGGGGGAATTCTGGGGTGGGACAGGTGAGGTAGCCTTCAGTCCGGATGGGGAAAAATTGGCATGCGGATTTGGAAACGTGATGATCTGGGACCTTTCCGGCGAGCAGCCCATCGCGGAGCCTTTACAGGGAAATCCGGAACAGGTAATGACGATCGCCTTCAACCCGGATGGGAAAATCCTGGCTACTGCGGGAGAAGATGTTGATTCACTCATTCTTCTATGGGACGTGGAGAGTAAGCAGCTCATCGGAGAGCCGTTGGAAGGGCATTCAAGTGAAATCATCTCACTCGCTTTCAGCCCGGACGGAGATACACTGGCTTCTGGAAGTCGGGACAGGACGATTGTTTTGTGGAATGCTGCCAGCGGGCAGGCAATCGGCGAGCCGCTGTCGGCGCACATCGCGCGAATCAGCGAAATCGCTTTCGGCCCGGATGGAACGACTCTGGCTTCTGCGAGTGAGGACGACACGATCATCCTTTGGAATGTAGAAGGTGCGGCGTATTCAAAGGAAATCGTGCCCTTGGAAAACAGTGGGGTGACCCGCGACGGATTGAGCGCCGACGGGAAAATCCTCGCTTCAGTAGACGACGATGGCGCCATCCATCTGATGGACATCGAAAGCGGACAACCCTTCGGGGAACCGCTGGAACGGCAAGAGGAAGGGAGCGTATCCAGGGTCGCATTCAGTCCCGACATGAGCACCATAGCTTCTATGGAGGAAGAGAACTCGATCAGCCTGTGGATCGCATCCACCGGGATGCGCATTGCCGGCCCCCTGCGAGGGTTTGGTGCTATTCTGATTTAGCTTTCAGCCCGGATGGGAGATTGCTGGCTTCTACTGCGGGAAATGAAGACAGCGAGATTATTTTGCGGGATGCAGCTTCCGGGCAGCCCATCGGCGATCCCCTTGAATCCAACTTATTCTACGTCTTGAGCATCACATTCAGCCCGGATGGAAAAACCCTGGCTGCCGTCTACGAGGGCGGCGTGTTGCTGTGGGATGTTGATACTCGACAACGCCTCTATGAACCCCTGCAAGGTCACACGGATTGGGTTTTAAGTGCTGCCTTCAGTCCGGATGGAAAAATCCTGGCTTCCGGAGGTTGGGATGGCACCGTCATACTCTGGGATACTGCCAGCGGCCGACGCATCAACGAGCCACTGCGTGGAAGCAATTCAGAAGGGATCGCGATTGTAGCATTTAACCCTACTGGGGATATTTTAGCTTCCGGTTTAACCGATGGCACCATCATTTTTTGGGACATTGCCAGCGGTATGCCAATGGGTCCCGTCCTGCAGGCGCACAGCGCAAGGATCCAGAATATCGCTTTCAGTTCGGACGGGGAAAAGATGATTTCTACGAGCTTTGATGGCAGCGCATATATCTGGGATGTCGACCCGAAATCCTGGATCGAACGAGTTTGTGAAAAAGTTGGCCGTAATTTCACCCAGGAAGAATGGTCGTACTATTTTCCGGGTGAACCTTATCGCAAGACTTGCGCAATATGGCCGGAAGGTGAATGAGGTCTATTTGAAAATTGGATGCCGGAAATAGACTCCTCGGGATTCTTCGAAGGAATCTAAACCATCGTAAGCGAGCGGTGCGATGCAATCGCTGCCGGCGGCGCGTTCGCCGGCGAGATGAAGCCATAAGCAATCGGGACGCGCAAGATTTTCCCGACTTCACTTTCGGCCTATACTTAAAAAGAAAATATTTCTTCCTTCCAACATGAATAAAAAGGATCCACGTTAATGAATGCCAGAACCAATCAACACAAGATGGTTATCCGGGGCGACGTCGTTATCGATTGGAACATAGCCGAAAACCCTTCCGTGCGATCCGACTCATGGTCGCAGGACAAACATGCCTCGATCTCTCGCGCCCGGGGCGGTGCCCTGCTGCTGGCCGACCTACTCCAGGCTTGGATTCGGGTTGAGAAAGCAGCTTCTCTGTGTTCAGCGAAGATCGATGCCGTAGAGATCGACCTGGAGCAGATCGTCCCTGGAGATATGCGCCACCATCACGCCTACAATCTGCTGAAGCCCTACCCGACGAAAGCGGGCGAGACATGGCGAGTATCCCGCTTCCTGGGATTCGAGCGGAAATCCAATCCAGAGTCAGTCTTCGTACCCGGCAAGGCATCCTCCGGCAGCAGCTTGCTGGTGCTGGACGATGCCAATCTGGGTTTCCGTCAGGAAAGCGAAGCATGGCTGCCGCTGTTGGATAGCGCAGGTAATGAATCCTGGGTTGGGAACGCACCGCTCAGGACGTCTTCTGGGAACTGACGCACAATCCAGACGTGAACTCACTGACACGCGCTGCGTGCTGCATCATCTCACTTAACGCTGCTGGCGCGATCCTGCTTTCGCACAAGCCCGATGAGATCGTGGAAGCGAGGCTGCTTTTCGATCCGCACAATATGGAATGCGATTTCGAAAACAAGTATCCCGGAACGATGTATGGGAACACCAGCTGCCTGGCTGCCGCCATCAGTGCAGCAATTATCGAAAATCCTCAAAACCCAGATCTCATCGCCGCGATTCAGTCCGGGGTGCGGGGCCTGCGCAGCCTGTTGATTTCCGGTTTTGAACGGGATGATCTTGAAAACGGCAGAGATGAGTTTCACTTTCCCTTCGAAACCATCGTGAAGGCGTTCAACCAACCGAGTGACATCCTCTCCGTTGCTCCGGTTCAGAACCCCGTGAAAAATCTGGTCGGTGCGGAACCGACGGGCACTCCCCGGGTCAGGGCAGGCTACTGGACGCTGCTCGAGGACCGCTACACACGCGACTTGAATCAGGTGGCGCAGCAGATCGTGTTGGGCGGCGTCGACACCGCGCTGCAGGACGTACCGGTCGGCCAATTCGGTGCGTTAAAAACCGTAGACAGGCGGGAGATCGAAGCCCTGCACAGCGTACGTACCTTGATCGGCGAATATCTCTCCCGCCCGCAGGCCAGGCCGCTTTCGATCGCCGTATTTGGTCCTCCCGGATCGGGCAAGTCCTTCGCCGTCAAACAAATTGCCAAATCTTCATCCGCGGGTTCCGTGCAGGCCATTACCTTCAATATCTCGCAGTTCGATCAACCCTCGGACCTGATCGATGCACTGCACCAGGTGCGCGATATCAGCCTCTCCGCGGCGACGCCGCTCGTGTTCTGGGATGAATTCGATACTCCGTATGAAGGAAAAGCGCTCGGTTGGCTGCGCTATTTTCTCGCCCCGATGCAGGACGGCGCCTTCCAGGAGGGGCAGATCACACATCCGATCGGAAAATCTGTTTTCGTTTTCGCCGGTGGAACGAGCCACCGTATGGGAGATTTCGGTGTCGACCTGGAGGAGCCCGAGCGCAGGGCGGCCAAACTGCCCGATTTCATCAGCCGCTTGAAGGGTTTCCTGGATATTCTCGGCCCGAATCCGATCGCAGGCCTGGACGATCCCTACTTCATCCTGCGGCGGGCTATCGTGCTTCGTGTCTTGTTCGAGATGCACGTCCCGCAGATTCTCGAAGATGCAAACGGAGAGAAACGGGTGCGCATCGATCCGGGGATCCTGCGCGCCTTCCTCGAGACCAAGCACTACAAGCACGGTGTACGCTCGATGGAAACGCTGCTCACCATGAGCACGCTGGCCGAGGCCGCATCCTTCGACCGCTCCTGCCTGCCCCCGGAGGACCAGCTCAACATACACGTGGATGGAACCGATTTCCTCGCCCGGGTACAGCAATTGGATCTCAAGGGCGAGACATTGGAACGCCTGGCGCACGCCGCGCACGAAGTCTTCTGCGAAAACCTCACCGAACAGGGATATTCCTACGCTCCGGTGACGGACCGCGAGAAGAAGACCCATCGGGCGCTGGTGGCTTACGACGAGCTGAACGAGACGTTGAAGGAATCCAACCGGGCGAACGTGCGCGATATTCCCAATAAATTGGCTCGGGCAGGTTACGTCATGCTGCCCGCCCGCAGCAATGAACCGCCCTTCAACTTCCCCGGGACCGACCTGGAAACGCTCGCACGCATGGAACATGCGCGCTGGGTGGAATCGATGCGGCAGGCCGGTTGGGTGCATGGCCAAACCCTCGATGAACAAGCCAGGACGCATCCGGCGATCGTCGATTGGGAGGAATTGAACGAGGACGAGCGTGAAAAAGATCGCCAGATGGTGCGCTCGATCCCGCTCATCCTCTCCAGGGCCGGATACGCCGTCGTGCACGTTCAGAACGGCGGATGAGCGGGCAAACGGAAACCGAGCTGGTCGTGGCAGTCAGCGGCCATCGAGAGCTCGCCGATCGGGAATCAGTTATCGTCGCGCTCGAGGAAGCAATCTCAGCGATCGAGCAAGCCTTCCCCAGGCAGACGTACCGCTTACTCTCGCCCCTGGCTGAAGGAGCCGACCGACTCGCCGCAGCGGTGGTGCTGCTGCGGCCGCTTTGGAAACTGTGGGCCATCCTGCCGCTGCCGGTCGAAGACTATCAGCGCAGCTTCTCCTCAACTGCCTCCCGGAGCGAGTTCGATGTGCTGTTGAAGAAGACGCAAAAAACGCTCTTGCTTCGCCCTCCCGTCGATCGGATTGAAGCCTATCGCAAACTGGGCATTTATCTCGTCGACCATTGTCACGTGCTCCTGGCTGTCTGGGATGGGCTGCCAGCACGCGGACCGGGCGGCACGGCGGAGATCGTCGGATTTGCCCGCAAGCGCGGGCTGCCGCTTGCCCTGATTCGGCTGAACGGTGGATTGCCCGAAACGGACGGTCCGATATTCGAGCGCTTCCCGCCGCAGATGCATACACCGCAAGAAGGCCCAAATATAGACGGAAATGATCGATGATTGACACCGGCGATCAAACGAAAACCGAGAAACAACCTACTCGCATCGCGCGAATCAATCCTTGGATTTGGCTGGCGCTGCTTTGGCTGACAGGCATTGCGCTGGGTTATTCAGGATTTTCCATCTACGCCGCCTTGAACGGCGAAAATTGGTCCCGACTTGACATCGTCTACCGCCTGCTGCAACTGATAACACTTGAGTCGGGGAGCATCCCCCGGCCAATACCCTGGCAGCTAGACGTCGCTCGTTTCGGTTTGCCGCTCATGGCGGCATGGACCGCTGTACGTGCGGTAATGACGTTGTTCCGCGAGCAAGTAGCCTTCCTCGCGCTTCGTTTCAGGAAGAATCACGTCGTCATCTGTGGGTTAGGACAAAAGGGTTTCTTATTGGCATGCGACTTCCTGAATGCTGGGTGGAAGGTGGTCGTCATCGAACAGAACCAGGATCATCCACTCATCGACAAGATTCGATGGATGGGAGCCATCGTCCTCTCCAAGGACACCACCGATCCGCAAACCCTGCTGCGCGCCGGGATTCGGCGAGCGTATGGGTTGATCGCCGTAACCGGGAACGATAGATCGAACGCCGAGGTCGCCGTTCAGGTTGCCCGAGTACTCGACGGCCGTTCTACGCCCCTGCACTGCCTGATCCATATTGTCGATCTCGATCTATGGGACTTGCTCCACGAGTGGCAGCTGTCCATGGTGCAGAACCCCGCGCTCCGCATCGAATTGTTCAATATCTATCAGCGGGGTGCCGAGATCTTGCTGGCCCGATACCCGATCGTCGGACGGACTGCAGAAAGCACCCGTGCGGGGAAATATCTGCTCATCGGTCTCGGTCAATTGGGACGCAACCTGATCGTAACCTGCGCCGAACGCTGGTTCCGGCAGCGTACGGACCCACAGGAGCGGATACGGCTCATAGCCGTGGACAGACACGCATCCTGCACTGTCGCCGCACTGGCGGCCCGCTTCCCGCAGCTGGAGCAGTCGCTTTCGATCCAAAGTGTGGATATCGAGCTCGAATCGGCCGACTTTCTTTCCGGCGCCTACCTGAACCTGCAGCGCGATCCAGCGCCATTCGAAACGGTCTTTATTTGCCTCGATGACGACGCTCGATCGATACCATCCGCCTTGAACGTACGCCGCCAACTGCGCGGGATGGAAACCGAAATCATCCTGCGCGCTGGAACCCAAGCCGGGTTGGCTCAGCTCGCCCTGCAGGCTAGCGGAACTTCAACGAACTTTCCCCATCTGAGCGCGTTCATGCTCGTCGAGGAGACCTGCGCCAGGGATATCTTCAGGCTCGGCACGCATGAACGGCTCGCCCAGGCGTTGCACGAATCGTATCTTTGCTCGCGGCCGCAAGACGAAACAAATGATCCAGCTTTCCGGATATGGGCTGAGCTGCCCGAGCGCCTGCGTGAAGCCAATCGGCGACAAGCAGACCAGATGGTTCATCTGCTTCACGAATCTGGGTTCTCACTCTCAGTGCTCCGGGATTGGGGGGATTCTCCTATCGAATTAAGCGCGGCAGAGATAGAGGAGCTGGCATGCCTGGAGCACCAGCGCTGGTGCGTAGAGAAAATCCGGCAGGGTTGGAGATTCGCCGTAGGACGGAAGGACGAGCAAGCGAGGACTCATCCGGATCTGGTCGATTGGGATCGACTTCCCGAAGCTGAACGTGAGAAAAACCGGCGAGCGGTGAATGCATTCCCGCAGTTTCTTCACACTGCGGGATACCGCATCGACAGGGCAAGATCGGATTAACCTGAACCGTATGACGGTAATTGCTTGGTGAGGCGTGTTAGTGTTTGAGGGGTAAAAACAAGACGAAATAACAGGGACTTATCGGCCGAATACACGTGAAATGGCCGAGACCAATTGACGTCGCGCCAAATACAATTGAAAACCTGCAGTTACGGCAATAAAATTCACGCCAGGTTCCTCCGGTTTCTGAGTGAACGGAGCCAAAATTCGACCGCATCCCAATAGGTGTCGGGGGATTACAAGTTATCGACCCACATCCTCGATAGAAATTTTCTATACCCTCGAATTGAAAACTTGAAAGCTCATTGTGACAGAATTCACTAACAGGCCTTACGAGCGCCATATAGACTGTGCCTGGAAGGCTATCCGCGTACAGCGCAGGCACGAGAACCGTGCCCACTGGTTCAAACGAGACGGCAGCGCCGCAGCCAAAAGCGCGCCGCTCATAGGAGGTCACAATGTCGGACTGGAATTTGGATAACGTGGAAGTCGCCAAGGTTGTCGATGCGCGCAGCAGCGCTTGCCCGGGCCCGTTGCTCGAGGCCAAGAAAGCCATCGGCGCCGTCAAGGTCGACGAAGTGTTGGAGATCTGGTCCGGAGATCCGCGCACCAAAGAGGATATCCCTCGCTGGGCTACGAAAGTCGGACACGAATTTCTGGGCGTTGCACCAGCCGAGGGGTACGAGCGAATTTTCGTCAAGCGATTGAAGTAAAGGTGTCCGCCATGGAGACATCGACGAAGCCCAAGATATTGATCTTGGCATCTTTATCGGGCGGCTATGCCGGAGCGGATTCGGTTGGACAGGCGCATCGGGATTACGCCGCGAACACGTATATTCTGCCCGTGCGATCCCCGGCGATGTTTTCTCCGGATTTTTACCTACAGGCCTTTTCGGAGGGAATCGACGCCATCCTGGTAATGTACAGCGGCACCGATTGCCCTTACGAGGGGGCGGCGGACGTCACGGCGCAGCGCCTCAACGAAACCTACCCCTTGATGAAGGAGCGCGGCATCGACACGCGGCGCTTGAAGCTCGTGGCGATCTGCACGGTGTGCACGGATTCCTTCATGCGCGAAATTCAACGCATGAACGACGTGCTCGCCGAGATCGGCCCCGTGGCGAACGAGGTCTCGAAACAGCCGGTCCTTTAATCCGGTTCAATTGCTGCAAGGTGCGGAAAGGGTGTGCGTATGGCCCGAGAAAAAATCAACGTGGACGTCATGGTCGTCGGCGGGGGGATCGCAGGTATGCAGACGGCGCTGGATCTCGCTGACCAGGGCTTTCAAGTGGCGCTCGTGGAGCAAGAGCCCAGCATCGGCGGGAAGATGATCGCCTTGAGCAAGGTCTTTCCGACGTTGGACTGCTGCAGCTGTATCACCACCCCGAAAATGTCCGCGGTGGCGCATCACGAGAACATCCGCTTGATGACCTATACCGAAGTGCAGTCCGTAGCCAGAGAATCGGGACGCTTCCAGGCGCAGCTGCTCAAGCATCCGCGTTACGTGGATGAGGCACTCTGCACCGGATGCCGCCAGTGTGAATATGCCTGCCCGATCGATCTGCCGGCGGCATTCGATCTGGGCTACGGTGCGCACCGCGCCATCCGGGTTCCATTTTCCACCGCAGTCCCGCAGTACGCCGTACTGGACATCGAGCACTGTCTGCTTTGCGGGAAATGCGAGAAGGTCTGTCCCGTGTCGGCGATCGACTTCAGCCAGAGCGAACAATCGATTCAAGTGGAGGCCGGTGCGGTCGTGCTCGCCACCGGTTTCGAGACCACACCCCGCGACGCCAAGGCGGAGTACGGCGGGGGAACATTCCCCAACGTGATCGACGCCCTGTTCATGGAACGGCTGCTCGCCCCGACGGGACCCTACGGGCACGTGCTGCGGCCTGGCGACGGCAAGGAGCCGATGTCGATCGGTTACGTGCAGTGCGCGGGTTCGCGCGACTGCACCCTGGGCGTGGAATACTGTTCCCGGATCTGCTGTATGTATGCCATCAAGCAGGCTCAGTTGCTTTCCGGCGCGCTGCCGCTGGCGGACATCACCATCTACTACATGGACATCCGCACTTTCGGCAAGGGATACGAGCAGTTCTACAAAAACGCCCAGGCGATGGGCATCGAATTCATCAAAGGCAAGGTCTCCAAGATTACACAGGACGAAGAGCAGAATCCGATCGTGCACGTGGAAATGGTGGATCTGACTCCGCGCTTGCTCCAGAATACCCACGACCTGGTTGTGCTTTCAGTGGGCATGCTGCCCAGATACGATCCCGCCTCGATCTACGGAGTCGCGACGGCGGAGGACGGTTTCGTCGATTCTCCGTTCGCCAACATGGCTCCCATGCTGACCAACCAGCCCGGAATCTTCGCCACCGGAGCGGCGACTGGCCCGATGGACATCGTCGACAGCATCATGATGGCCAGCGCCTGCGCGGCGGAAACTTCCGCCTATCTGCGGGGCAATGGACACGAAAATACGTCCGCCTTCGAGCAACGCACTTCGCAAAAGGAAAAGCTCCATGCCTGAGAAAACAGAAACGGGACACAAGCGCACGTCAGAAGTCAGAGAGGAAATCCGCATCGGTGTGTACACCTGTTACTGCGGCGGCAACATCAGCGACGTCGTCGACTGCGAACGCGTGGCCAGAACGCTCTCCGCTTTGCCCAACGTCGTGGTATCGCGCACGAACATGTCCATGTGCTCCGATGCGGGCCAGGCGCTGATCGAAGAGGACATCCGCGAGAAGGGCGTCAACCGTGTGGTCATCGGCGCCTGCGCGCCGTCGCTGCACGAACTGACCTTCCGGGGCACGCTCGAGCGCGCCGGCTTGAATCCCTACCTGTATTATCACGTCGGGCTGCGGGAACAATCCAGTTGGGTGCATCACGACGATCCCGAGAACGCCACGGAGAAGTCCATCCGACTGATGGCTTCAGGGATCGCCAAAGCGCGTTTGCTCGATCCGCTGCAGCCCTTCCAGTTGGAAGCCAGACAGCACGCCCTCGTCATCGGCGGCGGTGTGGCGGGATTGCGCTGCGCGCTGGACATCGCTCGAAACGGCATTCAGGTCACGTTGATCGAAAAGACCCCGTTCCTGGGTGGACATGCGGCGCAGCTCGAAAACGTGTTCCCCACCGGCGAGCGCGCACGTGAATTGTTGGATCAACTTATCCGCGAGGCGGCGAGTCACAAGAACATCAGCATTCTCACCCAGGCCAGATTGGTTTCAGCCAGCGGTTACGTAGGCGATTTTCAGATCCAAGTCGAACAGGATTCCCGCGGTGTCACCGAGAAAAATGCGGACGTCGCCATGCGCGCCTGCGAGCAGATGGTTCCCGATCCATATAATTACGGCCTGACCGAGCGCAAATTGGTCTATCGAGCGTATCCCGGTTGCTACCCGTCGATGCCGGCCGTGGATTGGGAGAACTGCCCGAACGGCCGACTCGACCTGAATCTCGATGGACAAAGGTTGACCTTGAAGAACGAACCACGCACGATCGAACTCAACGTTGGCGCCATCGTCGTGGCCACCGGTTTTGACCTGTACGTGCCTCGCCAGGGCGAATACGGGTACGGTGAAATCCCTGAAGTCGTCACTTTACCGCAGTTGATCCGCCACCTGGCTTTGCTCGAGGATGGGCAGCCGTTTGTCTGGAATGGGCATGCGGTGCGCGATCTCGCATTGATCCACTGCGTCGGCAGCCGTCAAATCGAAGGTGTACACGAGCCGCAGGCGGACGGCAGCGTCAACAACTACTGCTCGCGCTATTGTTGTACCGCCTCGCTGCATACGTTGGATGAGATTCACGATCGTTATCCGGACGTCAACGTCTACGACCTTTACCAGGACATCCGCACCTACGGACGCGGCCACGAAGTCTATTACCGCAAAACCCTCGAGAATCTGGTGCGCTTCATCCGCTATCGCGGGGATGAAATTCCCGTCGTGAAAGCGGCTGCGGAAGGCGACGGCCATCCTGTGCTGGTGGAGACCGTCGATACGTTGACATGGGGTGAGGCGCTCGAAATCCCGGTCGACCTCGTCGTCCTGGCGGTGGGCATGATGCCGCGGGACGTCGACGATCTGGTGCAGATGTTGAAGATTTCCAGGGGCACGGACCGCTTCCTGCTGGAAGTGCACCCCAAGCTGCGGCCGGTCGAAACGGCGGTGCCGGGTGTGGTTTTGGCTGGTACGGCGCAGAGCCCGATGAACATCCAGGAAAGCTGCGCAGCCGCAAAGGCTGCGGCTGCGAAAGTCGTGGTTCTGCTGGGCAAGGGCAGCGTCGAACTCGAACCTTTCGTCGCCCGTGTCGACGCGGCGCGATGCACGGGCAGCGGTCATTGCGTCGAGATCTGTGCCTACGAAGATGCCATCACCCTGGAAGCGTTCTCCGATAACGGGCGTGAGCGAAAAGTCGCCGTTGTGACGCCGGCGAACTGCGCCGGATGCGGCGCCTGCGTGAGCGCCTGTCCGGAAGGCGCCATCGACGTCCAGGGGTGGACATTGAAGCAGTACCTATCGATGGTGCAGGCACTCGGCGCGGAATACAGAACGCCGGCGGAGGTGGACGCATGAGCGACAAGGAAGACAAGAAAGCACGCACGCAGATGTTGAAAGCGCTGCGCGAGAAACACGAAGCGAACGTAGAAGCGACGCGCGAGATACTGAAAAATCAACAAAATGTGCGGCGTGATATTCAAAAGGCGCTTGCTGCTGAGCCCAAGACCGTTCCTCAAACCGCCGAGGAGATTGGCCTGCCGGCGCATGAGGTGCTCTGGCACGTGATGGCGATGAGGAAATACGGGCTGGTCGAGGAAAGCGACATGCAGGGCGATTACTACACGTATCAAATGGCGAAGGAGTCGTGAGCATGAGTCAGCGCGTCGATGCAACGCTTCTGAAAGAGATCAAGCAGTACGGTGCCGTGGGAATCGAAAAATGCTTCAACTGCGGCAACTGCACGGCCATATGTCCCCTGACGAGCGACGATCATCTGTTCCCGCGGGATATGATCCGCTACGCGCAACTGGGGTTGAAAGATCGTCTGCTGCAGAGCACCGACCCGTGGCTGTGTTATTACTGCGGCGACTGTACGCGCACCTGCCCGAAAGAGGCGGAGCCTGCCGAGACGATGATGGCCATGCGCCGCTGGCAGACGGCGAAATACGATCGATCCGGGCACGCGGAAAAAATGTACACCTCCGAGCGGGAGGTAGGGAAAGCCATCGTGCGCACGGCGCTGCTGCCGCTCGCCATACTGCTAATTTATCACCTCGTCACGGGCTTTTCCAACGTCATCACCGATCGGGTGGCGCTGAACGCGTTTGCTCCCGTGATGTGGGTCTGGGCGATCGTGCTGCTGCACTTCGGCCAGTTGGGGCTGCGGCTTTTCCGCAACGCAAGCAACATGTTCCGGCACGTCATGCACCTGGACGATGAGGACCAGCCGAAGATCCCCATCGGTATTTACCTCCAGGAATTAAAGAATTTCATCGTCCACGGCCTGACCCAGAAACGCTGGCTCGAATGTGGTGAAGATCGCAGCCGCTGGCTGAAGCACTTGATCTTGATCAGCGGATACGCCACGATGCTGGTCCTGGTCGTTGGATTGTTATGGTGGTTCCAGACCGACGAGTTGTACCCGATCTACCATCCACAGCGCTGGATCGGCTACCTGGCGACGATATTCCTGCTCTTCGCTTCGGGAGAAGCCCTGATCGGGCGGATGCGCAGGCGTGAGGAGATTCACCGCTTTTCCCATCCGACGGACTGGCTTTTTCCGAGCTTTATCTTCGTGGGCGCCGTGACCGGCATTTTGGTCCATATCTTCCGCTATCTGTCCTGGCCGTGGCCGACCTACATCATCTACACCATTCACGTCATGGCGATGGTGGCAATGCTCGATACGGAGGTGGGCATCGGGAAATGGACGCACTTGATCTACCGGCCGCTCGCCATGTATCTCGAAGCAGTAAAAGCGCGGGCAGCCGAAATGCCAAGTCCGGCGACGGCACCCGCAGCTTGAAACGGATGCGCAATGTTCAGAATCCATTCTATCGATCAGGAGGTTTTCAATGAGTGAAAAGATGGTGGTCGTTTGTAACCACGCCGACCCACCACACGTCATGCCGACCCTCATCATGGGGTCGTCCGGCGTGGCGCTGGACAACGAGGTGATCTTGTTCTTCTGCCCCGGCGGTGCTCAAGCGCTGCTCGCGGGTGAGTTGGAGAAGATCGGTACGCCCAAAGGTTTGCCAAATCCCGTCGACCTGTTCAACACGATTCTCGATCAGGGGGGCGAGATCATCCTGTGCGAACTGGCGCTCGAGAACAAGGGCATTGATCCCAAGGATTTGCGCGACGAGCGAATCGAAATTAAAAACGCGCCATCTTTCCTGTTGGATGCAGAAGGAGCAAACATTACACTCACTTTCTAGGATCAGAAGTTCTACTGATTCTTGACATCGATTTATTCCTGCGGTCATCTGCTCGAACACCCCCGGAGCTTTGTTTGTAGGACACGATGTCAATAATCGATGTACCTGGCTTGATCCAATCAAGCCAGGTTTTTATTGCGCTGGTCACGTCTCGGCAATCTGCAGTAAATCCCGGTTGGACGGATCGTGAACGAAGGCCCAAAACGCTTCCATGGCGCGATTCGGCGGATGGAGCTTGCTGCGGATCATGTACACTCTGCGATGCAGATCGAAGCCGCGAACCGGAATTCGCACCACGGTGCCGAGTTCGAGCGCCCACTGTGCGGCTGTGTGAGAAACGAAAGCCAGGCCAAACCCATTTTCAACCGTCTTCACGATAGCTTCGTCGTTGCCCACTTCGAGAATGACGTTCAATTCTCCAGGATCGATGTCGTGCCGGCCGAGTTCGGTCAGCAATTCCCGGCGGGTTCCAGAGTCTGGCTCGCGCATGATGAACGGCACGCCGAGGAAATCGGAGGGGTCGATGGAATCCATCGCCGTCCATGGTTGTTCGGCGGGGCTGATGAGAATGATGTGATCGGAGAAGAATTCCTGGCAATCAAGATCGTCGCCGCAGGCATCGAAGCTGACCACGCCCAGGTCGGCTTCGTGTTCGAGCAGCGTCGGCACGACGTTCGTACGCACGCAGCGGTGGATGAACACGCGTACGCCGGGGTGGCGCTTGATGAAGCGGCCGGCGAACTGCGGCAGGATGTATTTCCCGGTCGTCGTACTGCAGGTGATGCGCAGAGTGCCGATCACGCGATCTTCCATCGACTGCATCATTTGCTGCACCCCCATCGCATCGCGCAGCAGTTTTCTGGCCTGCGGGACGAGCAGTCGCCCGGCTTCCGTCAACATGATTTCGTTGCCGGATCGCTTGAAGAGTGGGCTTCCGAACTCTTCCTCCAGCTTCTTGATGTGGTGGCTGACCGTGGGCTGGCTGAGGTGCAGTCGCTGCGCGGCTTCGGAGAAACTCAGCGTTTCCGCTGCGTGTAGGAACATTTGCAGCCGGGAAAGATCGATCATCGTGGCGATACGCTCCTTGTTATCCTGGGTTGACGGTTCGATACTGTCATCTTCATTCCAAGTGTGTTGAAAAGGTAAGATTGCGTCGCGCAACCCTAATTCTAGTCTTTTTCGACCTCAATCACACATCCGGCTCCAGCCCGAATGAAATCCTGCTTATATTCCTTTTCGAACATTTCGATCGCTCGATCTCCCGTGCAATGACTCGGCGCCACTTTGGTTACACCCAACCGTCGAAAGTCGGCCAGGATCTTCTCGATCTCTGCCGCGCTCTTGTCGCCGAGGTGAAAGCCTCCCATAACCAAATAGACATCTTCCCCGAACAAGTTCTTGGCGCGCTCGATCACCTGCACCACGCCGGGGTGCGCACAGCCGGTGATCATCACCAACCCTTTCGTCGAGCGAACGACCAGGGCTTGCTCGGGAATACTGCCGCCGATCTCACCCGTCGTGAAGACACCGGCGGCAAGTGGTTGGCCGGGGGAGACCTCGAGTACGTCTGCGGTTTGAGCAATCCGTCCTTTCGTGCTTTCCGGGAACGAAGGTAATAGATACACCAACGGATGTGTGCTCAGGGCCAGTAATCCCTGCAGACCGCCTGTATGGTCGTTGTGATTGTGTGACAGGATCACCCGCTTGATCCGAGTAGGATCGATTTCCAGACTGCGCATGTTGGCGAGCAGGATTGGCGCGTCGCCGCCCGTGTCGAACAGCGAAGTGCTGCCGCGATATTCCACAAGCGCAGCAAATCCCCATGCAGTTTGTAAATCCGGGTTAAAGGGCCTGTTGTCGAATACGATCGTGATGGTCAGTCGATCGGAAGTTGCAGCACCGGTCGTTTCCATTGCAAACCCTTCCATCGTGCCGGCTTGTGATTCTGGTTCCTGATTTGCGTCCGGCAGGTTGACTCCGCTTTCAACGGATGGCTTGGTCGCGTCGGGCGAGGAATGATCAGGCGCCGTTCCTGCGCCCCGGCTACAGCTACTGAGAAGCAGGATCAGGAAGCCATTCAACCATGCATTACGCCTTCTCATTTTTAGATCCAGCTGTCCCGTTTTCATCGAGATGAGACTGTCACTCCCGATTAGGATTGATTGGAGTCGAAGATGCTGCATCCCGGCTGAAATCTTTCGACCCGCTGCTTCGCACCAATCCCGGCTTTCCGGTGTGGCCCGGTTGAATTTCCCTCGACAAAATTGAAGAGACCGGGACGCGGATGGATTTTCCCGATGGATCTTTTTCGAGGCGATACAAGTCCTGCATGCGTTCGATTCGATCGATGAACAGCACGCCATCCAGGTGGTCGATTTCGTGGTGGACGACGACGGCGTCGAAGCCTTCGAAAGTCCGTTCGAACGGTTTGCCTTGCTCGTCCAGCCCCGAAAGGCGTAAGTAGTGCGGGCGAATCGTTTCCCCAAACAAGCCCGGGAAGCTGAGGCAGCCGTCGAAATCGCGTCTTTCCTGATCCGCTTCCAGGATCACCGGATTGACAGGGCGGTGAATCTTCTTTGAGTCTCCACGGATTGTTCCGCGGATCCCAGTTGGACGATCACGACGCGAAGATGCGCGCCGATCTGGGGTGCGGCCAGTCCAACGCCGTTGGAGTGCGCGGCCAGTGTGTCCTTGAGATCCCGGATCAGCCGTTTCGCTTTCCGGCCCATCACTTCGACAGGTTCACACTTACGGCGTAATGCGGCTTCGTTTTTTGGGTATTTCAATATTTCTTTTCTTGCCAACGTTTCATTTTCCCTTGTGTTTGCTGAAAGAGGGTGGGTGGTTTAGAAAATGGTCGATGTGCTTCGATGCCCTCGATTTAATGTCGTTTGTCCGTTTTGCAGTTCCTGTCTTCTGGGAAGTAGGCCTCTTTGTCGCACCAGAATCGCACACCGTTGCGTTCGACGATCTGAACGCGTCCGCTCGCCGCGATGTGCTCGAACGTCTGTGAAGCGCTTTCTGGCTGCCAATATGCCAGGGTGTGCTTGACTTCGTCCTCGCGCATTGGATGCCGTTGGATGATGGCGAGTATGGAACTCAGCGGTCCGCTCTCGCTGCCGCGCTCGTAATTGCCTTCAGCCGGATGGACCACTTGTCCGACGTCCCCCAGAAAAGCCATGGCGCGCAGGATGCCTTCTCCGTCCGCAGGACGCACCCAGGTTTCTGCAGGCGGTCTCGAAGGGAGGTTGAGGTGGATGCAATCGGGTTTGATTTTTCGGAATGCTGCGGCGAGATCAGATAAGGCTTCTTCGGAGTCGTTCATACCGCGAATCAGCATGACTTCGGGCCACAAATTCCCTCGATATTCGAGGCTAAAATCGATCAGGCCCTGCAAATGGAGCTCGAAGGGAATTCGTGCGTGCGGACGGTTGATTTTGCGATAGAGTTCCGCTGTACCCGCATCCAGGCTGGGAAGCACCGCATCGGCCGCGAGTATCTCCTGTCGTACGTCCGGAATGTGCAGCAGTGCACCGTTGGTGATCACGGCAACGGGAATGTCGCAGCGTGCCTTCAATCCCCGGATCATCCAGCCCAGTCCGGCGTTCAACAGTGGTTCGCCGGAACCAACGAAAGTCACCCAGTCGATGTCGGTATGATCGTGTTCGTCCAGAAAACGCATTACCTGCTCCAGAATCAAATCCGGAGCGATGTATTCTTTTCGCAGATTGACGACCGGCCGGCTGCGTCCGAGCTGGCAGTAGACACAATTCCAGTTGCAGGTTTTCAACGGAATCGGATCGATGCCGAGCGACCGGCCTAATCTTCGCGAGGGTACAGGACCAAAAATGTGGTTCAAGTCAGCTTCCGCGTCGACGCAGACGACGGATCAACAGGTATCTGCATCCAGCTGAACGGTATCAAAGAATCGGGTGAGCGTCAACTAAAATGTGACGAACGTACAACTAAAATAGGAAAATGTCACGTTATGGGACCGGTTGACCTGATATAAGGTATATTCATTGGTCTGATCGCCGGACTTGGGAGAAGGAATCAACCATGAATGATCAAGAGACGTTGGACGTAGGCACTCGTGTCCGGGAGATCCGTGAGGAACGGCGAATGTCGCTGCGGGCGCTGGCAGAACGATGCGGATTGTCGGTCAACGCCATCAGCCGCATCGAGCGCGGGGAGAGTTCTCCGACGGTGTCATCGCTGCTCCAACTGGCAACAGGACTCAAGATTCACATCAAGGATTTCTTCGAGACGGGTCCGGAGCAGTCTACGATCGTCGTTCGCAAGGACAAACGCCTTCGCTCGCTCGGCGACGGTGCGCGGATGGAGAGTCTGGGCGCTGGTTTACCCGGCCAGATTCTGGAGCCGTTCTTGATGACCATCGAACCTGGGGCGCTGGGTGTCGAACAGCCCTGTGAGCACGAAGGCGAGGAATTCGTGCACTGTCTCGAGGGGGAGATCGAGTATCAAGTCGGGGAGCAATGGCTCCGTCTGACAGCGGGCGACAGTCTTCTCTTCCTGGCGAATCAGGCGCACATGTGCCGCAATTCAGGATCGCAGAAGGCGGTCGTCCTGTTGGTCCTTGCGTCCAACGATCAAGATGCCGGGCTCTCCGGCCAACAACATCTGATGACGATCAGCGGACGGATTCCCGGGTAACGTTACCGGCTGGATTTTGTTCATGATGCGCATCGCCGTGCCGGAAACACGTGATGAGAATAATTGGAAAGCGGGGCGTATAAAATGAAATTGGCATTTACATTGAAGACAAGGGCGGATAATTCGAGTCTCGAGCGTCGTTTTGGGCGCTGCCCGTACTTTCTGATCGTCGACACAGATTCGGGCAAGCGGGGAATTATGGAAAACCCGGCGCTGCAATCACAGCACGGTGCCGGTACACAGGCGGCGCAATTTCTCGTCGAAGAAGGCGTCGAAGCCGTGATCAGCGGGGATTTTGGTCCGAATGCTTATTCGGTGTTGGATGCGGCCGGCGTGCGCATGTATTCGGCGACAGAGAAGCCGGTAGAAAACCTGTTGTCGGATTTTCAAGACGGGAACCTCCGGCGTGCCACGCCGCGTGGTGGACGGGGTCGCGGCAGGCGGCGATGATTCTCACCGTCGCCAGTGGAAAGGGAGGCACCGGGAAAACGACCATCGCTGCGAGCCTGGCGGTGGCAATTGCCGATGAATTTCCACTCTATCTGGACTGCGATGTAGAAGCGCCGAACGCGCATATTTTTCTCAGTCCGGAATTCACTCAGACCCAGAGGGTGAATCAACTCGTCCCATCGATCGACGAAACCCGCTGTGATGGCTGCGGACGCTGCGCCGAAGTGTGCCAGTATCACGCCATCGTCGTGCTCGGAGACAAGGTGCTCGTCTTTCCCGAACTGTGTCACGGCTGCGGAAGCTGCACGCTGCAGTGTCCACAGCGGGCAATCGAGGAGGTTCCCAATGTGCTGGGATTGCTGGAAGCCGGAACTGCACGGGAGGGAATTCGTTTCGCTCGCGGCGTATTGGAGATCGGTCAGCCCATGGCCGTGCCCATTATTCGGGCGCTCAAACGTTGGGGACCGTTCGGGGACATAGATACGGTCATACGCGACGCGCCTCCGGGGGTTTCGTGTCCGGTGGTCGAAACGATGTCGGGTGCGGATTTCGTTCTGCTGGTCACAGAGCCGACGCCGTTCGGACTGCACGATTTACATCTTGCCGTACAGCTCGCAGGCGAGCTCGGTCTGCCCGTGGGTGTGGCAGTGAATCGCGAGGGGATCGGCGACGGGCGTGTGGATGAATATTGCCGGTCGGTGGACATCCCTGTTTTACTGCGCATTCCCTTTAGCGAACGAATCGGTAGAGCCCTGGCGCGCGGCGAGAACCTGGTTGAAGCGTTCCCCGAGTATCTCCCGCTATTCCGTGGCTTGTACGTGGACATCCGCAGCCGGTTGATCGAACGAGAAGGGATGAGATGAAGCAGCTCGTGATCCTCAGCGGCAAGGGCGGCACGGGCAAGACCAGCATCGCTGGCGCCTTGTCTCATCTGGCCAACGAAAATGGTGGAAGCAAGTCGATCGTGATTGCCGACGCCGATGTGGACGCCGCGAACCTGGAATTGATCCTGTCACCCAGGTACACGCAGCGCGAGGACTTCTGGAGTGGCAAAATCGCCGCGATCGACCAGGAACTGTGCGAGTCGTGCGGGGAATGTGTGCAAGTGTGCCGCTTCGATGCAATAAACGAAGCGAGTGATGGCTATTCTGTCGACCCGTTTGCGTGTGAGGGATGCGCTGCTTGTTTTTACGTCTGTCCGTCCGAAGCGGTCACGATGAAAGATCAGCTTGCCGGCGCCTGGTTCCGCTCGGACAGCCGCTATGGGTTGCTCTATCATGCTGCGCTGCGTCCGGCGCAGGAAAATTCCGGGAAACTCGTCACGTTGCTCAAGCAGCGCGCGAAACAGCGTGCACTCGATGAAAAATGCGATCTATTGATCGTCGACGGTCCGCCCGGAATCGGTTGTCCCGTAATTTCAGCCCTCTCAGGTGCAGACGTGGCCCTGATCGTCGCTGAGCCATCCAAAGCCGGCGTGCACGACATGCACAGGATCGTAGACACTGCCGATCATTTTGGTCTGCCTTGTGTGGTCTGTGTCAATAAAACGGATTTGTCGGTCGAGGGTTCGAGAGAGATAGAAGACTACTGCCGGGACAAAGGCGTGAAGCATGTGGGCGCGATTCCGTTCGACATCGATGTGCCTTGTGCCATGGCCCAGGGGCAGACCGTGATTGCCTACCGGCCGGATGGCCCGGCAAGCCTGGCAATCCGGGAAATGTGGCGGCGAATCGAAGCGGTATTGTGGGGTCCGGAGTAATGCATGAGAATTCCAATCAGGAGGTTTGAGCAATGCGTATTGCAATTTCGACGGAAGAGAACAAAGGTCTCGAGAGCAGGGTAAGCCACCATTTTGGACGCTGCCCCTATTTCGTGATCGTCGATCTTGAGGATAAGAAAGTGGAAAAAGTCGACGTGATCGAAAACCCGTTTTTCGCCCGACACGAGCCGGGCATGGTGCCAGGTTTCATCAACGAGCAGGGGGTGCAGGTGATGATCAGCGGCGGCATGGGCCGCCGGGCTATCGGTTTTTTTCAGGAGTATGGCATTTCGCCGGCGACGGGGGCGCACGGCACGGTGCAATCGACGTTGGACAGCTACCTGCGTGGTGAGCTTCAGGAAGCCGCACCCTGCCGGGAAAGCGTCGAACACGCGCACGGTGACCCGCATTAAGTGTCAGCGCGCCGCGCGGCAAATAAAGAAACCCGAAAGGTCTATAAACCTTTCGGGTTTGTCCTTCCATAGTATAAGCGTTATTGGCTGATCTGGCCGGCGAGTTCGACGCGCGTGTCCAGCAAGCGGTTATGCAGCGCTTTAGCGACGCCCAGCATCAGCCTGTAGCCCAAATCCGTGTTTTCCTCGCACAGTTTGCGGAGTCCAGCCGCCTCGATCTGAATCAGCTTACCATCGCTGCGGGCGATTCCCGAGGCGTTGAGTTGATAGGGCGGCAGCAGCGCAGACAAGGCCATCAGATCGCCGGCGACGACCCTGCCGACGACGACTTTCTTCCCACTGCCAAGCGTGAAAGCGATATCGACTTCACCTTCGATTACTAGATACAGATGGGTGGCTTCCTCGCCTTTTTCATAAATCCTCGCAGTAGCTTTGAAGGCCGAACTTTCGTGGAAAATTTCCTCGCCGGCTTTGAAGGACCTTTCTTCACTGATCATGGCGACGGCTTTGATGCAGCTTTCACTGATGCCGGCAAAATGGGGATAACGTCGTAGGATTTCAGGTGAGATCATTGGATTTCCCTTTCCATTTCGAGAGCGAATAAGGCTGCGTCCACTGCGTGTGGAAGCGCAGCTTCGACTTCGGGGGATAGACTTTCGTCAAAGGTTTGCACGTCGGCCGCTTCGATGCCTATGAGCAGGATGTCCTTCGAATCGGGAAGATACGCACCAGCCTGACGTCCGAGCGCAAGCGCAGTGGGTAGATTCATATCGTGTGCCGAGGCACTGCGCTGCGTGGGCACGTCGTCCGGTGAGAGAACGTGAATCGTACCGGGCGCAGCTCCGGTCTGGATGGCGTCGATGATCACGGCGCGATCGAAACCGATCATGCGTTCCATCAGGCGTAGGCCGCCCCAGTAATCCTCGTCGATTTCGATTTGTTCGTTCTGCGGAAGAATCTCGCGCAGCATTTTGGCGACGCGCAATCCGACACTGTCGTCTTTGAGAAGCGGATTTCCGAGTCCAAGTACAAGCGTTTTCACTTTTTTATTATACCGGGAAAAATCGGGGGATCAGGAGCGAAAGCGGCCCTGATCCCCGTTTGGAATTCTATACGGATCAAAGATTTTGGGTCAAGCGTTCGATGACCTCGCCGTCTTTGTCCCGAATGACGACTTCGAGCGGCATCTGGCCGGGAAGCGTGTGCGTGGCGCAGGCCATGCACGGATCGTAGGCCCGGTAAGCCATCTCGATCGTGTTCAACAAGCCTTCCTTGATCTCAACTCCTTTGGTGATCAACCCCTGGGCGGCTTTCTTGACCGACATGTTGATGGCGGCGTTGTTGTTGGTCGTTCCGACGATCAGGTTGACCTTAGTGAGCACGCCCCGCTCATCGGTCCAGTAGTGATGCGTGAGTGTGCCGCGCGGCGCTTCGACCTCACCGACGCCTTCCGTGGGCGTCTCGGTCGGCAGCACGCGGAATTCTTCACCGGTGATCTCGGAATCCGTGGCCAATTCCACCCAGTGCTCCGTTGCGTAGAAAAATCTTTTAACATCGGTTTTTGACATAATGTTGCTGCTCTCGT
>JARRPX010000045.1 GCA_037382465.1 Anaerolineales bacterium
CCGACGCCGACCCCGACATCAACCGATACGCCAACACCCACAGCGACGGAAACCCCAACGCCCACGCCGACCGATACGCCGACTCCCACGTCGACCAATACACCGACTCCCACAGCGACAGCTACGACACCACCCTGGTGGGATTGTGATTGGGACTATCGCATCCAGCTCACCTTCGACAACCTGGCGCAGTCCGAGAATCTGAACGACTTCCCCATCCTTGTTACGTTAAACAGCGGGCGTATCGATTACGGCCAGACGCAGGATATGGGTCAGGACATCCGTTTCGTAGACAGCGACGGAGTCACCGTGCTGGCGTACGAAATCGAAGATTGGAACGAAAGCGGAGATTCCTACGTGTGGGTCGACGTCCCGCGCATCGACGGAGCCTCGAACACGGACTACATCTGGATGTACTACGGGAACAGCACTGTCGGAGACGGCCAGGACGCCGGCAACACCTGGGTGAACTACCGCGGCATCTGGCATCTCAATGAGGATCAGGTGGGCACCGGAAACGCAGGCTTATATCAGGATTCCACGTCCAACGGCTTCGACGGCGACGATCAGATTTCCGCCACGGGGAAGAACGGCCAGATCGCTGCCGGGCAGGAGTTTGATGGGGTAGATGATTATATCTATCTGGGAACGACAGACATCGTCGATGGAACGGATACGTTTACCTTTACGGCCTGGGTGAATATCAGCAGCTTGCCTCTATTGAACGGGCACTATGGTGTGTACAGCCGCTTTCCGGGAGTGGATAACGGTTCCTTAAGGGTGATGGTCGGGCAGTGGGCGGCTGCGAATGATTCGCATCTTGATATTTCTACCAACAACGGAACCTGGCACGACATGTTGGCAAATTCACAAGCACCGACGGGCACATGGACGTACCTGGCCGCAGTTTACGATGGCAGCGGCACCGTGAATTTCTATTTCGACGGCAGTCCAGATGGTTCGGTTGCCTACATCGAACCGAGTGTGGCTGCGGGTGCAGACCAATTCGTTGGGACGGGAGAACCCGGGTTATTCCACATAGAAGGATACATCGATGAACTGCGTCTCTCCAACGTTTATCGTTCCGCTGACTGGATCGCGGCGCAATTCGACTCGATGAGCGATACGTTTATATCCTACGGCGGGGAAGAGCCATCGACGGCCTACTGCCCGGTATCTGCTTTGCAGATCCTGGTTGCCGGTGCCGCTGATGCATCCGGCAACGCCGACTTCGCCACACTGCGTTACACAGAGGATGGCGCTTTGGATGGCACTTTCGATGGCGATGGCATCGCCACGGTCGCAATCGGCGCAGGCGACGATGTTACCCGCGACATCGCCATCCAGTCCGACGATAAAATCGTCGTCGTCGGATGGAACGTTGTCGGTGCGGGAAATCATGACATCAGCGTCGTGCGCTACAACGACGACGGCAGCCTGGACACATCCTTCGACGCAAACGGGATCGTCTCCCTGGACATCGCCGGGAATTACGATCATGCCAACGCAGTCGCCATTCAGCCCGATGGAAAGATCGTGGTGATCGGATCCACCTACAACGGCACGGACAACGATTTTGCCGTCGTGCGCTACAACAGCGACGGCAGCCTGGATACGACTTTCGATGCAAACGGGGTGGTGACGACGAACGTAAATTCCGCGGAGAACCGGGGACTCGCCGGCGCGCTTCAAACGGATGGGAAGATCGTCGTCGGGGGTTGGGGATATGTCGGCGGAGACGCGAATTTCATGGTGTTGCGCTACAACACCGACGGCAGCCTGGACACCACGTTCGACGGCAATGGTATCGCCAGCGCAAACGTGGGCGCCGGTGAGGACGAGGAAGCACGTGCGATGGTGCTTCAGCCAGACGGCAAGATCATATTGGCGGGATTCGTCATCAATAATTCATCGGGTCACGAGCGTCTGGCGCTGGTGCGTTTCAACTCGGATGGCAGTCTGGATACGACGTTCGACGGGGATGGCATCGTAACGACCAACGTCTCTGTGGGAGACAACGAAGGTGCATACGGCATTACGCTGCAGTCCGACGGCAAAATCGTCGTCGCCGGATATGCGGATACGGATGTCGACTTTGCCGTGCTGCGGTACAACGAGGATGGCAGCCTGGATACGACTTTCGACGGTGATGGGATGCTGACGACGGACATTTTCAGCGGTGGAGACGATTGGGCCTACGACGTCGAAGTCCAATCCGACGGTGCGATCGTCGTCGCAGGATTTGGAACGAACGGAAATACCTACGTCGCCGTCGTGCGTTACAACACGGACGGTTCGCTCGATACTACGTTTGATACTGATGGAATCGTGACCACCGATATCGTGGTGGGCGACGATGAGGCGCGTGCGTTGGTTATCCAATGAACCCCGAGCGTATGACGGCGTGAAACTCAAGGGGCAGGAATGGAAAGATGATTGAAATCAAAGCTTTGGTCGCCGATGACGATCCACAACTTCAGGACATCATGGTGCGCCGCCTGCAGAAAGCAGGCCTTAATCCGGATCGTGCCAACGATGGACAGATGGCGCTGGATCTCATCGAGAAGAACAACTACGACTTGATCGTTACCGATATTTATATGCCTGGTGTGACGGGTTTGGCGCTGCTGCGACGGGCGAAGGAACGGGATCCGTACTGTCAGGTCATCGTCGTCACGGCTTCAGCGACCTTGGACAACGCCGTGGAGGCACTAAATAAAGGCGCCTTCGGTTACATGACCAAGCCGTTCGATCACATCAGCGTGTTCAACAACATGATTGCCAGAGCGCTCGAATTTCGCAAGCTCATCCTGGCCAATCAACGTATGGTGGCGTCGCAGCGCAAGCGCGGTGATCTGCTCGAAGCGGAAGTTACGGAACGAGTGCAGCAGCTCCGCCAACGTCACAAGGAACTGATGGATTTGCTTGGTGCTTTGCCGGATGGGGTCATTGTCGTCGGGGATGATGGCCGTATCAGACTCCGCAGCCCGGTGGCAGAAAATTGGTTGACGATCGAGTTGAATTCCGAAAATCAACCCATACGCGATTTTATCGTGAAGGCGCACGCAGCAGGCGGTTCGTGGGAGACACAGGTAACGCTCGGCGATCACATTCTGAACCTGCGTTCCGCAGAGCTGCCGGCCGTTGATAAATCGAAACGCCGCGTGGTGATTATTCGAGAGATCGGTTCACAGGAAGTCCATTTCGATCCAGGTTTGGCTGAACCTCTGGGAAAAATCCGCCGAAGTATCGATTGGCTCGAGAAGAACCAGCAGCGCAGCGATCTTTCCAGTTCTCTGGAATTTTTGCGACTTCAAGTTTCGGAAATCGAGAATCTCGCACAGTTACCTGCAGATCCCCAGGAACCGAAGGTGGAGGCGCAGGAGACAGTTGCAGCGGAGGGGGGCGAAGAACCAGCTCAGGTGCATACGCAGGATGTCCATGCGAGCGCATCACCGGTTGCCGAACAGCAGCATGGCGGCAATGGCCGTACAAAAAGCGGAAAGTTGATCTACGCCGTCCCGAAAGAGCCAACCGGGGTGATGGAAATCCGAGCGTCGGATTCCCCGCCGAATGGCGAATCCAGGGATCTAGACGACCCCGAATCCGACTCGGAAGCCGATCCATACGCAACGAAGATATTTTCCGAAGAAGAAGTCGAGTCGGCTTATGAAGGAAAGCCGGATCCGATCGAGAGAGAGAAAGCGTTCGAGAAACTGATTGCCATGCTTGAAGGCGGCGCCTCTGTCGGAGTGAGCGGGCAATTGGATTCGGAGAACGGCGTTCTGGTGGACGCAGAGCCAGTAGAGAACGGAAAGGAGCCATCTACTGCCGGTCGGGAGGACACTCCCTGGCCGCCCTTGCCGCCCTCCAAAGAAACTTAGTCCATTCTTTGTATAAAAAAGACTTCCCGGGCGCTGTGTGCTTCCGGGAAGTTACGCTTTAACCTAGGCTGCGGCCGGACTTTTGCGTCGGAACCACCGATGCCATTCCCGATTTTCCCAGACCACGAGAATCGGAGACGCGTTGAAGATCGAGGAGTACGTCCCGCTAAATACACCGATCAACAATATGGTAACGAAGTGCCGTGTCGTCACGCCGCCGAAAAGCAGAAGCGCCAGCAACGTCAACATTACCGTAAGTTGTGTGTTGATCGAGCGATCGAGCGTTTGGACGATGGAGTGATTGACCAGCACTTCGAAGTCGAGACTGCGGTGGATGCGCTGATTTTCACGGATGCGGTCGAAGACCACGATCGAATCGTGAACCGAAAAACCGATCACCGTAAGCAGGGCGGTTAAGAAAAGTGCATCGACTTCCCATCCGAGAAAGTGGCCGAGGATCGCTTCCATGCCGATGACCACAGCGACATCATGGAGCATGGCGATGATGGCGGCGATTCCGAAGCGTCTTGCGTTGGGCACACCGCGGAAGGCGTAAGTAATGTAGAGCAGAATGAAGATCGCCGCTAAAGCGATTGCACCCGCGGCCTGCTGTGCGACCTCAATCCCAATCGATGGCCCGACCGAATCGAAGCGAAGTAACGTGATCGGTCCTCCGAACCGTGTCTCCATTTCATCCATGATCGCGGCCTTGGCCGTTTCGTCGATCAGCTTGCTGCGCACGACGATGTCCGTCGTGCCTGCGCTTTGGGCGAGCGGATCGAGGATGCCGAGTTCATCATACAAACCGACGACTTCTGCTGGAGCAGGAGGGGAACCGGATTCGAAGCGCACTTCCAAAATGCTGCCTCCCGTAAAGTCGATTGCGAGAGGCAATCCCCAGATGATCAGTGCGATGACGCCGGGGACGATCACGATCAAGGAGAGGGCGAAAAACCAATAACGTTTGCCGACGATGTTCAACATTGTGTAACTCCTAAACTCCGAACCAACGCGGGTGTTCCGCGAAGCGTATGTTATCCAGCACGATGTGTAGGAAGGTTCGCGTGACGGTGATCGCAGTGAACAAACTGACCAGTACACCCAGAGCCAGCGTGATGGAAAAACCTTTCACGATGCTGGCACCGAAGGTATTGCCGAACCAATACAGGATCAGACAGGTGATCAGCGTCGAAATATTCGAGTCTCGTATCGAAGGCCAGGCGCGCGAAAAACCGAGGTCGATGGCCTTGTGCAAATTGCGCCCGCTGCGCAGCTCTTCCTTCAAGCGTTCGAATATGAGCACATTGGCGTCCACCGCCACGCCGATCGAGAGCACAAATCCTGCGATACCGGGCAGCGTGAGCGTGACGGGAATGGCTTTGAAGAGCGCGAATGTGATCGTCGCATAGCACAGCAGCGCCAGATCGGCTAAAAAACCGGGAAGACGGTAGTACAAGATCATGAATGCCATCACGACGCTGAGCCCAATGAGGCCCGCAACCGTGCTTTTCTGAAGCGAGTCCTGACCGAGGGTTGGCCCTACAGTTTTATTCTCGACGACCTTCAGCGGGATGGGCAGGGAGCCGTAGCGAAGCTGAACGGCCAGGTTGTTCGCCTCTTCCAAGGTGTAATTGCCAGTGATGGAGGCGTTGCCTCCCGGAATGGCTTGTGTGATCCGGGGATAGGAGATGAGCTGCTTGTCCAGGACGATTCCCAGGATTCCACCGATGTGCGATGCGGTGTAATCGGCAAAGATTTGTGCGCCATCCGTAGTAAATGTCAACCCTACGGAAATGTTGCCGACCGAATCCCTTGTCACGCCAGCGTTTTCCAACGCTGCACCGGTGAGAACGGTGTGAAAAATCTTCTCTGCCGGTTGGCTGGTGGTTTCATCCCCGCTTGGTGTAGGTTGTGCCTCTCCGTCAGACGGCGTGGGGGCAGGGAGTTCTTCTGTGGGCGTTGCCTGCGTTTCTTCAGCAGTTGGCGTTGTGGTTGGGAGATTCTCCGTTGATGTTTCACTCGTGTTCAGGCCGAAATCAGTCTGGATGCGTTGCCCGGGAGTGAGTGCGTAAACGTCGTCGATACTCATTTCTATGAATTCCAACAATCCCGTCTCTTTGAGGGTCGCGACGGCCTCCGCCGGATCCCCAATCCCGGGCAGTTCGACCAGGATACGGCGCGTACCCGCAACCTGGACGATGGGTTCTGTTACGCCAAGCGCGTTCACCCGCTTCTCGATAATCGATGCCGCGGTGTCCAGTTGATCCGCTGCGATTTCTGTCGTTGCGGGAAGATCGGCCTCGAGCAGCACGCGCAGTCCCCCTTGCAGGTCCAATCCTTGGATGACCTTGAATTCTTTTTGCCAGGATGACAGGTGGATTCCCGGGTTGCCTGGAAGTACGATCCATATCGCACCGGCGATAATGATCAGGATGAAAACGAAGCGTCTGTAGTAGCTCTTGAACATCGAAATGTATTCCTCCTGCGCTCAAGAAAAACCAGCCGCTCCTGTCTCGGAGAGCTGGCAATACGGTTTGATTATACTGCCTCCTGCAGTGGAATAACAGGCTGTTTACGCGGTCGATTGTGCTACATCTGAAGTCAATCATCATTCAGAACTAACACGTGGCCGTTTCGAAAATCGATCCGAAGCGGGAAGCGAATTCCTCTTCGCACATCACCCGGTCTCGATACCGATATCCCGCAGTGCCTGCAGCGACCGTTGCAGTACTTCGTCCGCAGACAATTCATCCGTGTCGATGTAGATGTGACAATTTGCGTATGCGTGCCGCAGCCGATATTTTTGTGCTTCATACTCTTTGACCGTCCAGGCCAGAGATTTTCGCTGCGTGCATACCGGGTAGGACGCATCCAGGAAGATGAGCACAGTCGGTTTGGTGAGGATTTCCCACATGTTTGGTACAAAGGAATGTTCTTGCGCGATTTGCCGTGCAGCAAGATTTCTGGCTCTTAGGGCAGCTGCCAGCGTGGTCTTTCCGGAAGCACAGGGACCCACGATGGCGATCGTTGGACGGGTGTGATTTTCACTCATCTCGCCCAGATCATCCCCTTACTTCAAGGGCATGCGTGCGTAGAGATAGCGTACGTCATTCTTGTCGTCGGGCAGGATGCACATGACGAGAACGCTGATGTCGTCCCCGGGACGGCCTTCATCGAGCTGCAGGGCTTGACTCAAGAGATGCGAGGCCCATTCCTGCGGATTCGGCTGGCCGGCTTTGTGGAGATCTCGGACACATCGATTGACGTCCATGCGCTGTCCTTTGCGCTCACCGGCGTACATCAGCCCATCGGTATATACGACCGCTGCCAGGCCCTCGCTAAGCGGGTATTCGTGGATCGACGGGCGGATCGCTTTCCGAATTCCGACTGGTTCTACGGGATCGTCGATCTCCTGAATTTCGTTGTCTCGAATCAAGATCACGGGCGCGTGATTGTTACGAACGATGACCAGAGTCTGGCTGAGCAAATCGACGGAGAGGATGTTGAGCGTCGCCATCACTTTGCCGGCACGATGCGTATACAGATAGTCCGAGGCGGCTCGAGCTACAGCGCCGTCTCGAACGCCATCGGCCAGCAGGCTGATCGCTTTTCTGGCCACAATGTTGGATATCGCCTTTGCGGACTTACCCGATCTTTGACCGTCGACCAAGACAAAAGACAATCCGCCGCTCGGGCGTTCTACCATTTCAAGTGTGTCTCCGCTCTCGGAGGTCGCATATTTTCCGATCTTCGCGGCTGCAAACTGTGCTTGCATGGACCAGATTGTACTTCTCATGGCAGGTGTTGTCCAACTTGTAAGGGGATCGCAAGGTGACTTGATCTCGAATTGGGATATTGTTAGCATGATACCTGCAGGGGGAAGTCGTGCGGCGCACGATATTTGCAGGAGGCGCTTTAGGGGTACTATGGAAAATAATGCGATTCACTTACCGTCAGCCATGGTGCAGGCGATCAGTCTCGTCGCAGATATGGTTGGCGATACGAATTATTCCGTTGTGTCGGAATATCCTGCCCATTTACCGGCGATCGAAGGGGATGAAGACCGCCTGGTCAAGGTTATCGCCAGCCTCGTAGCATACATCGTCCGAACCTCGACGCACGACGAAGTGCGTGTGCGTGCCGAGTTTGTCTCGGCAGGAGACCAGTTGAATGCGTTGGGTCTCTCGGATGAAAAAACGCACGATCTTCAGAGTCGTGCCCCCTGGATCATCGTAACCATCAGCAACGTCGGCCCGGAAATCTCCTTGCCGATCGTGAAAATTCCTGCCGAGAAAGAAGAACTCACCCAGCCTCACACTGAGAACGTTTTCCGCTTATCGCAATGTGAAAAAATCGTTTCGACTTTCGGAGGCCATTTATGGTTCCTGGGTGACGGGGAACGCGGAAAACGCTTGCATCTGGCATTGCCTTTGCAGGCGACGCAGGTCAGGGATGCCGATTTGTCACCATTGCGGCGGATCGTGGAGGACCGACTGCCCGAGGGGGGAGAATCCAGAAATACGATACTCGTCTTGGTGGAGGAGCCAGCAATCCGTGATCTGCTCGTCAAGGAGCTTGAAACCGCCGGATACCAGATATTCGAGGCTTCCAGCGCAGGAGACGTTCTGCCGCTGGCACGGGAACGCCAACCGGATTTGATATTACTCGATTTATTGGCACGTGATCCGACGGCGATGGACATCGCCATGGTCTTGAAGCACGATCGCATTGCCCAAGGTATACCGTTGATTTTTTTGACCACGACGAGCGATCCGGACGGAAGCGTACATCTGGGCGCAGCGAATTTTCTCGTTCGTCCGGTCGGAACCGGCGCGCTCCTGGCTACCGTACGCGCAGTGCTGCACTCGGGCTTCAAGCCGGCCACTCGTGTCCTCGTGGTCGAAGCGAACGAAGCAACACGTGAGAACATGGTTATGATGATCCAGGCTCACGGTCACCGCGTAACCGTAGCAACCGGCCCGGAAGAAGCATTGGCACTCGCCGAACGAGTCGAACCCGGCCTCGTGCTGGTGAACGTGCATTTGGCGCAGGAGCGTGATTACTGGCTGCTGCGCGGCTTACGCCAGCTCTCACAGGAAAGTACCATCTTCGTTCTCGCCGATGTACTCAGTGAGGAGGAAGGAAGGGCAGCCATGAGTCGGGGCGCATCTGGCTACGGGGATACCGGCAAGCTCTCCGACATACTCGATCTCGTCGGGGGGGACGACGAAGGATAGATAAAATCAGCTTCCCGCTGCAATCTCCCCTAGGCATTCCATGTTCTGTATAAAGTAGAAATAACCTTCTTCGACTCATCGCCAAGGATCAGGGTCGAGATTCCGTTGGCTCAGAACACGTCCACGGTCGTGCCGTGGCCGGCTTTGAGCATTTCGTCGACCCCGATCACCGGTGTCGACCATCGGAAGAGCCACTTCGCTTCTTCGGAGCGCATATTAATGCAACCGTGGCTTTTAGGGCGGCCAAAATCCGTGTGCCAATACGTGCCGTGGAACGCCACGCCCGTGTGGTGGAAGAAGGAAACCCATGGAACCCCGGGAAGCTCGTAGGCTTCCAGGCTTGAGGTGAGATGCCCGTCTCCCATATGCCGTAATGGTGTTTTCTTGGTTATGTAGAATCTTCCCTGCGGTGTGGCGGTGGGGATCCCATTTGGGCCCGGATCGTGGCTGGGGATTCCACTCGAGATGCTCGTACGGAAAACGAGTTCATCCTTCTCGTAAGCGCGCAATTCCTGATAGGCCAGAGAGACTTCGAGACGTTTTTCATGCGGTTCCAGATGTGTGGAAATCGGTTCCAGTTCTTCCGCCTCAACGAAGCGGAGATGCTCGGCACGCGCGTAGTAACGGTATTTAAGGAGATCATCGAGCAGGCAATACCACGTTCTTCCGTCGCTGCCCTTTTCGACCGCGATGACCCAAGCTGTGGATTGGTAATACAGGCGGTATAGTGGATCGGATTGGGGATCGGGTTCCCGGTACGTGCGGGTAAACGGCACACAGACTTCGAAGAGTGCGCCATTTTCGGGCACGTCTTCGCGGGGCTGCGCCGGTTTCCAACTCACGCATTGGATTTGGCCAGAATGAACATATCCGTCGGAAATTTGAAACCAGACCGGATTGTGAACCGGTCCATCGTCTGCACGGACACTTTCCAGCAGTGTCAACAACGTATCTCGCTTGATGTATGCTCGGCGGGCAGCCTGGAAGGCGGGTTCGCTGTAAAGCCCGATCGAGGAAACGGTCACGCGTCCCAAGCCAATAGGTCCGCTGGATTCGATCGGGGGAAGCGGCTTGAAAACCATCCCGCTTGCAGCCAATGCGGAGAGTTTGACGAAATTGCGCCGAGTCAACGTCGCTGTCATGTTGAAATTTTACTAATTCTGTCTGGAAATAACAACGCAGGAGCGTTTGTTGTCCTTTCCGTCTGTTGGCAAGGAATCTCGTTCCGTCGATCTATCGGCGGATGCCGGGACGCATGCCGAATAGCATCTGCCCGTCATGGTATAATGCCCCGCATCCGAAATAGTGCAGAGAATATAGTAACGACGTACGGATGACTGCCAGCCGGAGAGCAGCGCCGATTCTGTAAGGATACGACCAGGAAATCAGCTTGCGTGACGTACGCTGTTTTATCGCCATAAGCCTACCTGAAAACATCGTTCAGCGATTGGCTCAACAAATATCAAGCATCAAGGAAGCCGTACCGCAAGGTGTGGTCCGTTGGGTGCGGGAAGATAACATTCACCTGACGTTGAAATTCCTGGGGAACGTCCCTTCGAACGAGCTCCCAGAGATTGCCAATTCTCTGCAACGTCTGGCCGCTCATCACGCTGCCTTCGACTTTGAAGTCGTTTCCTTTGGCTGTTTTCCGAAAATGAATTCCCCTCGTACGTTATGGATCGGAATCCGCGAGCCCAGCGGCGTCCTGCTGAGCTTAATATCGGATCTCGAGGACGAACTCGCAAGCCTGGGTTTTCCGCGCGAGCGGCGCAGATTCCATCCGCATCTCACAATCGGTCGTTTGAAACGCAATGCCGATCGAGATGCAAGGACTGCGTTGGCCGAACGCCTCACCCAGATTAAAGTGGGACGGATAGGCAGCGTCCAGGCTCGCGATATCCGTTTGATGCGCAGCGAGCTTCAACCGACCGGAGCAGTGTACAGCCAATTATCTGTCGCTGCCCTCGAGGAGGCCGCTTGAGTTTCGAGCGTAAACCTGTGGTATCCGTGATCGGAGCCGGAGACATCTCTCCTGAACAGGATGCCGATGCCGAAAAAGTAGGGGCTTTGCTTGCCGAACGGGGAATGATCCTTGCTTGTGGTGGACGAGGCGGAGTGATGGAAGCGGCATGCCGCGGTGCGATTCGAGCGGGTGGATTGACCATTGGATTCCTGCCCGGGTTGGAATTACGAGCGGCAAATCCATATTTATCCATCGCGCTGCCGACCGGGCTCAACCACGCGCGCAACGTTTTGGTGATCCTTGCGGGACAAGTAGTGATCGCAGTCGGGGGAGGATATGGTACCTTGTCAGAGATAGCGATCGCGTTAAAGATGGGAAAGAAAGTAATCGGACTGAATACCTGGCGTGCGGAAAATCATCGTGGAGCGTTTGCCGATATCTACGAGGTCGAATCTGCCGAAGAAGCCGTATCAACCGCCGCTTCATTTATATCGTCGAACGGACCAGGTATATAACGGATGACGGAAACTGCTTTAGATCTTGCACACACCATTGTGGAGATACTCGATGAGAAAAAGGGGGACAATATTCTGCTTCTTGATCTGGTGGGAGTATGCTCCTTCACCGATTATTTCGTGATTTGTACTGCGGGCAGCGAGCGTACACTCAAGGCGCTTGCAGATGAAGTTCACATGCAGGTGAAAGAGAAACTCTCGAAAATTCCCAAAAGTATCGAAGGAAATGCAAGCAGCGGCTGGATCCTTATCGATTATGGCGACGTAATCCTGCATCTATTTTCGCGGGAATTACGGGCGTACTACAAACTCGAGGAATTGTGGCAGGAAGGTAAGGTTCTTCTGCGGATCCAGTGATTTGCAAGACGTATCCATGGAGACAAGAATTCACCTGCAACGAAATATATGCCGATAGAGAATTTCCTGAGTGGCTAAATTGAAAAGCCCATCTCTTCGATGGGCTTTTTGTTGTTACTGAAAATCCAACGTATTGAAGTGTATTTCTGATGCGGGGTCTTATTGAACTTTAGGCGACCTCCGTACCCCGTTGATACGCCTTGATCGCTTCCTGCAGTTGATCGTCCTTCATGTAGGCATCTCCAAGCAGCTGCCATAAGTCTGGTACTTCTGGCTCACGATCCAATGCAATGTTGATATCCTCGATGACCGCTGTTAGTTCTTTCTTGCGCTTGATGAGTTCGGTGTAATGTGTAATTGCTTGTTTGAGATCATCTGAGGCAAATGATTGTCGTGCGAGATCGAGCACCTCGGAGGGTTCCAATTTCTTCGGTTTGGCTTTGGAAGCACGAGCTGGTTCCGGCTTGGCTTCGGGCTGAGGTTCGGGCTCGGGTTGCGGCTCCGGTTTCGATTCGGGTTGCGGCTCGGGTTCCGTCTCCAACTCCAACTCTAACTCGAGTTCCGACTCCGCTTCGACCTCGATTTCCGTCTCGAGCTCCGACTCAGGTTCTGGTTCGGGCTCGGGTTCTGTCTCCAACTCCAACTCGATCTCCGACTCTGGTTCGAACTCGGTTTCCGGCTCAATCTCCAATTCGGGTTCCAATTCAGGTTCCGGTTCGGGTTCGAGCTCGGGTTCCGGTTCCGGTTCCGGTGTAAATTCCATCTCGGGAACAGGTTCAGGTTCCGGCTCAGCTTCGGCTTCCGCCTGGCCTTCGATATTCGTTTCTGATTCGTCCGATGCAGGCAGCGGTTGTTCTTCGGACACGGAGATTTGGACTTCTTCCACTTCGATGATGGATTCCTGCATCACAATTTCTTCTTCGATCGGGGCAGAAGGATGACTTTCCTCTGCCATGGGTTGTTCCTCGACAGGTTCGCTCCAGGGTTCTTCAGGCGACGCTGCTTGCTCGCCTGCAGCCTCAATTTCGGCTGCCGATTCCATTTCGAGTTCGGAGGCAGGTGCCTGCGTGGCCTCCTCCCTTACCGGTGAAGCGGGTGGGGGAACCTCGTCTGCTGTCGCTCGCAGCCAATCCGGGATCTCGATTTCGATGTCGGTATCCGGATCTCGATACACGGGCCGCCGCACGGGTTGAGCCGCTTCCTCCTCCATGAGAGTTGGCTCTTCCGTTTCTAAAGCAGGCGGCACCTCCTCCGACACGATGTCTTCTTGTGGAGCTGCATGGGAAACCATGGTCGGCGCATCGGGTGCGGGTTGAGATGCCGCGACTTCCAGCAACCAATCGGGAGCTTCATCCTCCGATTCAGCTTCGGGTAATTTGAGCGGCTGGGTTGCCATACGATCGAGCCATTCGGTCGTTTCTTCGATTTCTCGTCGATCGTCGACCGAAATGTCCCTTGGGGGCGCCTTTTCGGACCTTTCGGCAGGCGCTCGTTCCATCGAAACTTCCGCTTCCGGCAAAGGCTCGGCCGGACCCACCTCCATGGGAGCCTCCGGCTGTTGTATGGGCGACTCAACGGACGCAGCTTCAGTTGGGGCTTCCACATGCTGCACAGGTTCTTCTGCGGCAGCTTGCATCGGGATTTCGACCTGCTGCTCGAACTCAGCGGGGGTAGCTTCTTCGGGCGAAGCTGCGGGTTCGGGGCTTGGCTCGATCCCAACGTCAACATCCAGACCGCGCTGGGCGGCAAGATCTTCAAGCCAATCGAGACCCTGCTGTGGTTCTTCCGGTATGTCCCGTTCTTCGATGATCGGTGGAGTTGATTCCGTGCTTGGGAAATCCGCGGATTGCCAGTCTTGAGACGCCGGCTGCGCTGCTTCTTCCGTGGTCGTTTGCTTGGCTGCGAGATCCTCCAGCCAATCGAATACCTCGTCGTCCTTCAGGTCCGTCGTGTCAGCGGCTGCGACTTCATCTGCGAAGGCTTTCAATGAGCCGGTATCGACGAGTTTTTGATTTTCGACGGGTTGATCTGCTGCAGGAGCGGGTTCGCGTTCGATTTCATCTGTAGCGATTTCTTTCAACCAATCGATGGCATCTTCTTCGGCCGGTGAGATCTTGAATTCCATTGAATCCGGTTCGGCAATACCATCGAGCCAATCCGGCGCGTTGTCCAATGAAGGGGTTTCGTTCGCCGCAGATTCCGAGGATGGCTCTTCGACATCGCGCAGCCAGTCCGGAGATTGCTGCATCGACGCTGCTTCCATAGAAGGTTGCACGCGATCCGATTCCGGTTCGCCGATGTCCATGAGCCAATCCACTTCTTCTTCGCTCTGAATTGACTCGAGTGAAGCCGCAGATTCGAAACCCGCCACGGCGCCGGTGGTTTGCTCTTCGGTTTGGGCAGCCGGGGCCTCTTCCTCTTTCGTCTCCAAATTCGAAAGCCAACCAAACGTATCGTCCTCAGGAGGCGTTGCTTCACCTGGGGAAGGTTGTCCGCTTTCAACGCTGCGTTGCATTTCTTCACGAATCGCAGCGCGTGGGAATTCCTCACTATCGCCTTCCGGCTGCGACAGATTCTTCAGCCAGCCTGGAGCTTCTGCGCCTTCGATATGTGCATCCGGGAGGCCGCCTCCTTCTTCTGCTGCCTTGACGGCCGCCGAAAAATCATCTGAGGAGAGCTCGATCGAGTCGGGTTCGGCAATGTTTTGCAGCCAATCCGGCGCTTCCGCGGTCGGCAGTTCTTCATACCGGGGCTCGTCCGGAGTCAACCCAAGTTCTTCCTCCTCAGCCTGTGTTGCTTCGGGCGCTGCTTCGTGCGCATGAAGGGCTTCTTCAGATGGTCCTGCTGCAATGTCTGCGGCATCTTCCAGCCAGGATTCTGTTGCTTCGGGTGAAATCTGTGCCGGACTCGATTCTTCCAGCCTGGGTTCCTGGCTACCGTCGAACCACTCCGAAATAGCAGCTTCTGATTCTTCTGCTGTCTCTTCGGCGGCACTGGCGGGCTCTTCCTTCTCGATCTCGACTTCGTCGAAGGGAATCTTCTTTCTCTCCAGCTGTTCGGTTTCTCGATCACCGAGCCAGGTAATGATCGTTGATGTTGCTCCGGGTTCATGCGCACCCAGCCAGCCCGGAATCGAACCGGATTCATCATCTTCATCCGTTTCATCCTGCCGGGATAAGGCTTCTTCGGGTTCTCGTTCGAGGCCAGACACCGGTCGATCGACAATCGGTGTTACGGCATCGTCGGGATTAGGCGCCACTTCGTTTATATCCGCGGCGATGTCGCCGAGCCAATCGGGCAATCCGCTGCCACCCTCGGCTCCCTCCCCAGAAGCATTTGCAGGCGCAATATCTTGCATCCACCCCGGAATTTCGGCCGGGGCGAGTTCGTCATCTTCATCACCGGAACCTTCGTTTCCTGAGGATAATGAATTTTCCGGTAGTACGCCTGCTTCGAGTGAATCGAGCTCATCGTCGCTGAAGGAAATAGGACCTTCCTCAACCTCGCCCGAGGATTCAGTCCATCCAGCTTCACTCATCCACTCCGGAATTTGCGAGGCAGACGCTTTGGCCTTCTCCGCCGAAGCCTCTTCACCCGCTTCAGATGGTGAGGGTTCTGAAGGTTCGCCTGCTGAAAAAGGTGGTGGGGAATCGGATTCTTGTTTCATATCGCTCGTCGCTTTTTGTGTAGACTTTCCAAGTTCTTCGAGCCACGCTGGTTTTGAGGGCGTCTTGAGTGTACCCGAATCGGTATCCCCGAGTTTAACACTCAAGGATGCCGCCCAGGAAGGTTTACCTGGTTCAGTGGAGGGCATGGGTTGTCCTGGGCTCCAATCCAGGCGCTCCAATTTCACGCTGCTTGCGTCGATCGTCTCCGGGCTCAGCCTGGCGTCGTCGACGAAGGCCATGTACGGATCGATCGCAGCCAGGCGCCGGTGGTAGGTGCTGGCCTCTTCGGTTTTGTTGTTTGCCCGAAGGACGGAAGCCATTATACGGTTCGCTTCGAGGCAGTAGGGTAATTTTTCCAAGATCTCGTTGCCCACTTCCGCCGCTTCCAGATGTTGATTGGTGCGTAAGTACATGGATGCGAGCATCACCTGGAGGTCGGGGCGTTCGGGATCTTCCTGGAGTGCGGCGCGCAGTTCCGCAATGGCCTGAGAATACAATTCGCCATGTGCGTACATACGTGCCAGGGCGCCGCGTGTCATCCGCACTTTAGCGGGTTCGACGCCGTCTCGATTGCCGATTAGTCGTCGGAGCTCTTGCTGGATTGCGGGATTGGCGGGGTTCGTCTCGAAGGCGCGTTCCATGTGCCAAATTGCGGAGTCCAAATTGCCTTCATCCTCGCGGACGATCGCCATACCGATGTGAGAAACGAAATCATCCGGTGCGGCGGAGAGAACGCGCTGGAAGATGTCGGCGGCATCCCCGTAGCGTTTGGCTTCCAGATACGCCTTCCCCAATAGCCGATAGGTGTCCAGATGCTTTGGATAGGCCTCGAGAATCCGCCGGCAATGGGATATCGCCTCATCGAGTTTCTGCTGCTCAATGAGTTCATCGATATATTTAACATAGGCGCGTAGCGTTATATCTGCCATGCAGGCACCTCATTATTAGTATGCTATAGTTGCAAGGTTTGTGCAAGCGAGCGAGGGGGATATTAATGGAAATCTTAAAATATTTCGATCGTTCGATTTAAGACAGCCCACCGAAACGTTTTTTCATCGAATCTGACAGGAAAGATGACTCAAATTGACCCACAGCCGCGAATTCTTTCTTCGTCACTATAAACTGTGTTGCGATCGAATTCGTTCTACCAGCGAGTTTATTGTGGGCTCGGGGAAGGGGGCAGGACCCAGGCGATCGTCCTCGAGAGCGAGATCCTGCGTGGCAAGCAGGACGGCCCGAACGTTGTCTCTCAGCGCTTCAGGGTCGTATCCGCCTTCCAGGCAGTAAACTATTCGTCCCATACTGTAAACGTCTGCATAGCTTTTGAGTAATTCGGCGAGGCGGTGGTATCCACTCGTGGTCAATTGAAGACCGGCCAGGGGGTCGTTCCAGTGTGCGTCAAAACCGGCCGAGACCAAGATGAGATCCGGAGTAACGTGCTCGCACAGCGGTTCAAGGATCTCCATGAAGATTCTTGCGAAGGCTTCATCGCCTGCCCGTGGCGGCAGCGGCACGTTTACGATTGTATTTTCCCCTGCATCGATCCCCGTCTCCTCGACAAATCCAGTCCCGGGATAAATTCCGGATTGGTGAGTCGATAGATAGAATACTTGCGGATCTCGTTCGAAGATGTCCTGTGTCCCATTACCATGATGGACGTCGAAATCGACGATCAATACCCGTTCCATACCCAACGATTGTGCGTGACGAGCGGCGATGGCGATGTTGTTTAGAAGACAAAACCCCATGGCTTTCGTGAATGTGGCGTGATGTCCGGGTGGACGGACCAACGCGAATCCGCGCTTCGCTTCTCCACCGGCCACCCTCGAAACGATTTCGAGTAAGCCGCCTGCGGCCAGGAGCGCCGCTTGGTAGGATGCTGGAGTGACATAAGTATCACCGTAATCGACGAATGCAGGTCCTTGTTGCGCAGCTTGCTCGAGGGCTTGTACATAATTCTCGGGGTGCACGGATGTAACCGCACCAAGATCTGCGCTCACGGGTTCGATGTATCGAAGGGACTCACTCAGCGGCGGTGTAAAGATTTGATCGAAGAATTGAAAGCGACGCGGACTTTCCGGATGACCTTCCAACATGTGATCGGGTGAAGATACGAGTGTGTACAGCGATGAATTCGAGTGACTCATGGATTGTGTCCTCTCACGTGGCGGCATGTAATTGCCTAGTTAATTTTAGAAAGCCCCTTTTCCCTGGAGGACGGCAACGGGGGTTTTGATCAGAATTATAATATCGAGCCATAATGAATAATTATAAATGTAGTAAAGATCTTCGTCCGTGTTGAGGTGCATCGGCTTTTCGCTGCGTCCGTTGATCTGCCACCAACCTGTGATACCTTGGGGAACTGCAAATCGTTTTCGCTGCCAGGGTCGATAGCGATCCACAAGCCAGGGAAGTTCAGGGCGAGGGCCAACAAGCGACATGTCCCCTTTGAGCACGTTGAAAAGCTGAGGCAATTCATCCAGGCTGAAGCGCCTCAGAAAACGACCCGCCTTCGTCACGCGCGGATCGTCAGCCCGTTTGTGGACGAATTCATCCTCCCCGGCTTCTTGCATCTTCTTCAGCATCATGGTTTCAGCATCTGCAACCATCGTGCGGAATTTCAACATCTCGAAGGGTTTGCCGTTTTCGCCGACCAGAATCTGGCGAAACAGGAGTGGTCCGGGGCTGTTCAGGCGTATGGCGATGGCGGCTGCAAGCATTAAGGGCGCAGTGATGATCACCAATAACAGGCTGACGATGACATCGAATGCGCGCTTGATCATGCGCGGCAGGCCGCGAATCACGGGATCCCGTAATCCAATGAGCGGAAAACTGCCCAACATTTCGACGTTGGCCTGAACCAAGGCCAGGGAGAAGTAATCCGGGATCACTTTGATGCGAATCGGGAATCGTTCCAGGTGCGCGATAAGGGCGTGCAGCTTATCGTAGGCGCGTGGAGGAAGGGTACTCCAGACTTCGGAGATCTCCAGGCTCTCAACCACTCGAAGCAAGTCGTCCAGCGTACCGAGGATGGGGACTCCTTGGACGGTCTGTCCCTGGAGCTCAGACGCATCATCCAGATATCCGATGACCTGGTAATTGGAAGCATGGTAGCTCTTGATCGTTTTCAGCACCTCACGCCCAAGCGTGCCTGCTCCGATGAACAAGATTCGTGTCGGCCCCAGGATCTATCGATTTCGCCCGATTCGTGCGTAAAGCAGGACCAAAGCCCGGAAGCCCGTCATATAAATCAGCGTGAGGATGAAAAAGTATATGAATTGGAGGCGGGATACCTGCCGGTACGTCAGGTAAAGCAAGCCGGCAAAAAGGATGGTGGCAGTACCGACGGCCGTGACTAGCTGGGTAAATCGTGACGGCAATCGCCGCGGGCGATCGAAATTGTACGCTCCGGACATTACCAACGAACCGGACCAGCAGACGACCGCCAGGACGTAGACCGGCAGCGGAAGCACTTCGTTTCCTTCCGCCAGAGACTTTCCAAATGGGAGCAGTGCTCGCAGCCAGGTAGCAGTCAGCAAGCTGAGTGGCGTAAGCAGGATATCTCCTGCGAAGAGTAGAAGCGAGAGGCGGCTGATACGTCGATCCATGTGGTCACCCAGTCACGTTTCTATCATGGTATCCCGGCAGATTACTCGATCGAATAGCGCTTCCATCCTAACATCTGGGCCGTGATGCGCAGGACGAACCTCGGATTGTTGTACAGGTACCGCCGCCACAAC
>JARRPX010000046.1 GCA_037382465.1 Anaerolineales bacterium
TTGCCCCTCTTCTTAAGGGACGTTATAAATTATATCACCTGGAAATCAAAGTGAGTGGCTTCGGTGACATTTCCTCGTGGATGGATGTATGTGTTTCGGGCGGGTGCGGTGATCCCGCATACGCGGTATTAAATGACGAGCTCCCGATTGTGGTGTTCCGGGAGCTCGCCGCGCCAAGGGGGGTGGGGGGGAAAAAAAGAGGTTACTCGATGTTCTACCTTTCTTCTTGATGATTTGACCTGGTTTCGCTGGCAGCGATGGCAAACAGCGACCGGCGTTCCAGGCTCAGTAAACCCGTACTTGCTCGATTCGAAATTCGTTTATACGATGATTCGATCGTTCCTTACTCTTGGACTACAGGGTTTGATGTCGTTTGGCGAAGTAGGCCCCCAGGAAAAAAATAATGCCCGCTTCGGCAGCTGGCTGTCATAGTTGATTGCTCAACCGTAGACCCTGTAGCTTTGCGCCGCCACCTTTCGGTGGTTTTGCCTTTTCGACGAGCCGTATGCTCGACGTAGAATAAATTGTAGATTAACAATACTCCCAGAGGCGACTAAGTACAATCCTACCAGGATACTATTCACACGGTTGGGTAGGGAAGCTGGATGTTTCCAGGATTCGCCGCTCGCTGCGGGGGGTCACGGTAAAACAAGAATCTCGTCTCCCAAACCAACGCTATCGATTGGCGGCGGTAATCCTGCAGAACGAATTTCGCGCAGGCCGGGGAACGACTCGCAATAACTCCCCAAGTTTCCAGTCAGAGGGTGGGTTCGCCGTTCATGGAACAGTCTCACCAGCAGACTCTCCGATAAAAGTATGCGGCACACGGCCGTATCAATGCGCAGTGCCTCAGGTGCCGGTGGTGCAGATGGCTGGGGATTTGCTTGACGACGATATTCCTGCGTTGGGTGCGTTGAAGCTGGAAATTTTCTTGTGGATCGAGCGGCTGCCGCATTGCGGACATACAACTTCGCCCCAAGATTCACTGCTCCGAACCAGTTCTTCGAAGGATTGATTGCAGGCCTTACATTGGAATTCGTAAATGGGCATATAGAAATACTCCGTCGCATTTGCGCCGGAAAAACGAAAGCATGCCGCCGCGGCGCATCAAGGTCGTTTAATATGATTAGATGCACATTTTTCACTATGGTTACATCAACGAACCAAGAAGTGAAGTTTTTTGGGGTCTGCTCGCGGACCTGGTGCATAAATCCGTGCGGCTTGGTATACTCCTCGTCACTTATGAGGGTCATCAAAATTCTCGAAAAGACATCCAAGTTCACCCGTCTGGTGATCGCATCTGCAGCACTCTCGATAACCGGCCTGCTGCTGGTGTATTTTGGAACGTCGAAAGTGGTCTATGTTGCCCTGGATGGGGAGACGCTTCGGATTCGCACCCACGCTGCAACGGTGTCCGGCGTTTTGGATTCCGCCAGGATCGAAACCCTCGCAGAAGATCACATCGTACCGGATCTCGAGACGCGCATCGAAGATGGGGAGGTCATTCAGGTCATCCTTGCAGATCTGGTGACCGTAGAAGTGGACCGTCGATCGGTGCCCGTCCTGACGGCGGATTTTGCCCCGGCGGACATCCTCGCCGCTGCAGGTTTCACTCTGCTGCCGGCCGATAGGGTGTGGGTAGATGGGGTGCGCTTGAAAGATCCCGGCTTCGTGCCCGATAAAAGGCCGCAGTACGTCCGCGTCGAGAAAGCCGTGGGCGTTCGCATCGACGTCGATGGGGTACGTCAGGAAATCCACTCCGCTGCACCGACCCTAGGGGAAGCGTTGTGGGAGAACGGCTTCTCGCTGCACGAAGGAGACCGCTTGATTCCGGACGCGAATACCCCGCTGCACGAGGTCGAACTGGCCGTACTCGATCGCGCCCGGCCGATCGTCGTCGAAGTTGATGGCCGTGAAATCGAGACACTCGCAGGCGGCTCGACGGTAGGCGAAGTGCTGGAGCAGGCCGGCATCACCCCCGTGGGTTTGGATTACGTGCTTCCGGGAGAAGATCAGCCCGTTCCGCAAGACGGTCACATCGAGATCGTACGCGTCATCGAGGAAGTGATCGTCGAGATGGAACCGTTGAACTTCGAGACGGAATATCAACCCGCGCCCGACCTGGACCTCGATTCGATCGAGGTATTAACCCAGGGAACGTACGGCGTTCTGGCCAACCGCATCCGCATCCGCAGCGAGAACGGCGTGGAGGTGGCGCGTGATCTGGAGGACGCCTGGGAAGCCGTCGAACCCTCCCCGCGCATCCTGGGCTACGGTACGAAAATCGTCGTACGCACGCTGAACACACCCTACGGAACGATCGAATATTGGCGTGCCGTACCTGTCTACCAAACATCCTATTCCCCGTGCAACCTGGGTGTGAATTACTGCGGGGAGAAAACGGCCAGCGGGAAAAAATTGGCCCACGGCATGATCGGGGTAAGTCGAAGCTGGTTCAACCAGATGCAGGGATGGCCCGTGTACGTTCCGGATTACGGAACCGCCACAATAGAGGACATCGGGGCAGGTATTCCGGGAAAGAATTGGATCGACCTGGCCTACACGGATGAAGAATACGTGATCAAGTACGGCTGGACCACGTTGTATTTCCTCACGCCCGTGCCGCCCTTGAATCAAATACCCTGGATTCTACCTTGAGGGAGCAGCGATGATCGCACGTAAAGCCATTTTCCTGTTAGTGCTCAGCCTGTTCATGCTCTCGGCTTGCGGCGTGAGCGGCGAGCCGGAAAGAATCGTAGAAGATTATTTCAAGGCGATCGCCGCTGGCGATGCCGTCCGAGCCGCGAATCTGTCCTGCGCTGCGTGGGAAAATCGAGCGCGCATCGACGCCGATTCGTTTCTCAACGTCGACACCACGATCGAGGAGATGCACTGTTCGATCATCTCGGAGACGGAAAACACGGTCGACGTGTGGTGCTCGGGATACATCGTGGCAGATTATCAGGGTGAAAATCTGAACATCGACCTATCACTGCAGGTCTATCGGTTGATCGCTGAAGACGGCGTCTGGCGGGTTTGCGGAAATCCTTGAATGAAAGGGGCGTGGAATGCTGCGGTGTTTGTTTTCGCATGAAAATCTGATCGCCCTCGTTCTCTGCCTGATCCTTATCGGCGTGGTCATTCTCACGGCTGATTCCTCCCCGGTCTGGATTTATCAGGGGTTTTAATGACCCTTGCGCAGATCTTCGTTTTCGCTCTGCTCAGCTTGCTCGTCGGTCGTCTTACCGCAACCTGCACCCGGTCGTGGATCCTTTTCGTAACCAACTTGTTTGCAGTTTTCTGGCTGCAGCCGCAGACGTCACTGCGTCATTTCGATTTCTGGTTTCCTGCAGCAACGATCGCACTGATCGTCCTGACCTGGTTTATCGTGCGGGAGAGATCGCCGCTCGCTTCCGAGGACAAAATCTCGCTGGCGGTTATCGTGTCCTTTATTCTGCTCATCAGCTTCACACGCCTTCTGCCCCAGCCGCTGATCATCCCCACCTACCCACCGCAGACTCAGCGGATCGTGCTCACTCTGCTCGTGGCCATGGGGGTCATCGCCGTTTTTGCGCTCGCACGGCGTGAACGGAAATGGATCATTCCGGCGATGATCGCGTTCATCGTGCTGCTTCTGGTCGTGCTTAAGAGCGAAACGCTGCAGCTCGATTTCAGCCGTGTGCTGCGCAGAGTCATGGGGCAATCACCCGCGCTTGCCAGCCAGGTGGACATCACCTGGTTGGGCTATTCCTATATCACATTTCGCTTGATCCATACATTACGCCTCAGCGCTATGGGCAAATTACCGGCGTTGACCTTGCGGGAATTACTGACATTCGGCTTGTTTTACCCCGCGCTCACCGCCGGACCGATCGATCGTGTCGAACGGTTCTTGAAAGACCTGCGCCGTTTTCAGGTGTTGACGGCTGACCGCTTCATGCAGGGCGGGAAACGCATCGCCATCGGGATGTTCAAGAAATTCGTCCTGGCGGATTCCCTTGCGATTCTGGCGCTGAACGAGGTCAAAGCCGGACAGGTCAGCTCCCCTGCGTGGTTGTGGCTGCTGTTGTATGCCTTCGCCTTACAGATCTACCTTGATTTTAGCGGGTACACGGATTTGGCTCTCGGCATTGGTTTCTGGGCGGGGATCAAACTGCCGGAAAATTTCGACCGCCCTTATCTTCAAACGGACATCGGCGCCTTTTGGAACCGCTGGCATATAACCCTGACGCATTGGTTCCGTTTCTACGTATTCAATCCCCTGACGCGCTCGCTGCGTACCCTGCGCATGGAATTACCGGTGTGGACGATCATCCTCACAGGACAGCTATTCACGATGGTCCTGATAGGAATGTGGCACGGCATCACCTGGCACTTCATCCTCTGGGGACTTTGGAACGGAGCGGGATTGTTCTTTCACAATCGCTGGGTGTTGTTCCACCAGAAATACTGGCCGCTTTCGAGCACCTGGCGGGAAAATCCTTTCTCGCGAGCGGTCGGCATCTTCATCACATTCAACTACATTGCCCTGGGATGGGTGTGGTTTGCCATTCCAAACGTGGACGCCGCTTTCGAGGTGATGAGAAAGCTGATAGGAATTTAAGCATATGGATGGACGTGAAGCAGAGGGTTCCTGGAACTGGTCTACGATCACCCGGATATTGATCAAAGCGGTGGGGATGTTCGTCGTCTTCAATCTGATTTTCGCCTGCTTCGATCCCTGGCCATTGATGGCGAAGCTGTCCGTCTACAACTCGATCGTGCCGGGACGCCGGCGGCTGCCGTTTGGCAGCGACCCGCAGCGTTCCTACAATCTCACCATTACCCAACTGGATGTGATGGTCGCCTCACACGAGATTGCCGGGGAAGAGAAACAGCCTGGCGAATTCCGGGTCCTTGTCCTGGGGGATTCGGCGGTCTGGGGATTTCTCCTACAGCCAGGCGAGACACTGCCGGCGCAGGCCGATGCTGCCGGCTATCACACGGCCGACGGCCGGCACATCCGCGCCTACAATTTCGGCTATCCAACCATGTCGCTGACCAAGGATCTTTTACTGCTTTCGCGAGGCATGGAATTCGAACCCGATATGATCGTCTGGTTCTTGACGCTGGAGTCCACCTGGCGGGAAAACCAGATCGCACCGCTGGTTCAATTCAATCCCGGCGCTACGCGGGCCTTGATTCTCGAGTACCATCTGGATCTCAATCCAGACGATACTCGCTTCCAGCCCACATCGTTCTGGCGGCGCACCATTGTCGGCCAGCGCAGAGAGCTGGCCAACGACATCCGCCTGCAGTTCTACGGACTGTTGTGGGCTTCTACGGGTGTGGACCGCTATATTCCGACGACCGCGGCGCGTGAGATACGCGAGCCGTCCGCCGATCTGAACTATCACGGCACGCTGCCGGGTGAACTGCAGGACAGCCAACTGTCCTTCGATGTGCTCTCCGCCGGCGTAGCCCTCGCTGGTGAGGTGCCGGTTCTTATAATCAACGAACCGATCTATATCGATGAAAGCATAGGTGATGGCCGCTATTACAACGAAGATTATCCACGCTGGATCTACGACAGTTTTCGTGAGCGGCTGTGGGCGACGAGTGAAAGGGAAGGCTGGTCTTTACTGGATCTGTGGGATTGGCTTCCGTCCGAAGATTTTAAAGACAGTACGGTGCATTATGACGCCGAAGCGGCGGGTGTTTTGGCGTCGTTTCTGGCTGAGACTATCTATACATTCACAGAATCGGCCGGTGATCGATAAACTAAGACACAATCACCCACCACTCCGGCCTGCAACTTGCAACTTTCGTAAACAATCCCATAATAGTAGCTTCACTGGAAGAGTATGAGCAGGGTGATGAAACGCAGGCTGATACATTCGACAGGATGTCCGAACCCGCGTCCGCAGATACGGGCGAAATTGGCTCGCGGCTTTCGCTTCCCGACCGACATCGCAGCCATGCTGCTCTTCGTGCTGTGCGTGACGCTTTCCGGGGGGCTGCTCACCGGCTGCGACGTTATCGTCGAAGCGGCATACGCCAGCCCGTACGGCGGCACGTTGTATCCCACGGATGCACACCCTTCACCGCAGGTGTCCACTGCGGACGATAGTGTAGATACTCCTCATTCCGCCAAAGTCAGAGAGTCGATTTCCTACCATCAACTGGTCGCCATCGGCGTGCTCTATGCCGTCGAACACCGGCCGGCGAACGAACCAGCGCCGCAGCTTGCGCCCGGTGAATGGATGGAGTTGCCCATCGTTCCTGCGGTTACCTCGACCGCGCGTAGGATCTACCAGCAAGGACTGCGGCGCGGCAACGACCCGCACGCATTTTCGAAAGTTGGGGATTGCCAGAACGTGGCTTCGCTATTCCTGGGTGTCTTCGACGATCCAGACGCCTATCGTCTGCGTCCCGAAGATCTCGATTTGCAGACCACCATCGATTGGTATTCCGGTTCTTTCGGCCGCGACAGCCTGTCGGTACGCGGTGGTTTCAACGCGGCCTCGGTCCTTTCGCCTGTCTGGGCGGACGTCGATGCCTGTGAGCGGGATGAAAACCCGCTGGAATGTGAATTCCGCCTTCACAAGCCCAGTATCGCCATCATCAACCTCGAAACGTGGTGGGAGAAATCGGCCGAAAGCTACGAGCTGTACTTGCGAACGATCATCGAAACCACGATTTCCTACGGCGTCGTGCCGATTCTCTCGACGAAAGCCGACAATCTGGAAGGCGACAACAGCATCAACGCCACAATCGCAGACCTGGCCGTCGAATACGACATACCACTGTGGAACTTCTGGCGTGCCGCGCAGCCCTTGCCCGGCGGTGGGCTGCAGGACGATGGATTCCACCTGACCTACGCCCAGAATTTCTTCGACGATCCCGACCGCATGAAGACGGCCTGGCCCTGGCGCAACCTGACCGCGCTGCAGGCGCTCGACTCCGTGCGTCGAGGTTTGACGGCCACCGAACGATGAAAACCGACGATCGCCGGCCAACCACTTAAATTCAACGTGACGCAACCTGCAGATATTCGTTCCCGCATTCAAAACGAAATCCTGGATTACGTCGCCCGTGAAATACTGCGCGACGAAAGGCACAGGATTGATCCCGAAGAGGCCTTGATCAGCAGCGGATTGATCGATTCGTTTCATCTCGTCGACCTGGCATTGTTCGTCGAGAGTGCTTTCGACGTACGCATCGACGACACCGAACTGAGCGCCTCGGTTTTCGATTCGGTGCGTGAACTGACTGAATTCATCTTGGAACGCTTGCGAGGCGACGCTGGATGACCACCCTCGTCGATCGCCTCGAGGAACGCTACCGCCGGAGTCCGGAGCGAGTGGCAGTTCACTGTCTGACGTGCGATGCTGCACAGCCGTTGACGTACAAAACGCTGCTCGACGGCGCCGCAGGCGTGGCGCGAAATTTTACCGTCGCGGGCGTCCGCAAGGACGACGTGGTGCTCCTCATCCTGCCTCATGGGCGGCATTTGCTTGTCTCGTTTTTCGGCGCGCTGCTCAGCGGCGGTGTGCCCTCGATCCTGGCGTTCCCTTCCGAAAAACTCGATCCGCGTAGATACGCGCGATCGTTGGCGGCGTTGATCGACGTTACGAGACCGGCGGCGTTGCTCACCGATAAATCGTTCGAGCGCGAGGTAAACGGCGCACTTGCAGATAAGGATTCGCCGCCGCAGATCTTATTGGCGGGAGATCTCGAAGTTGAGCAGGACGGTTATTTGAAAACCTTGCCGGGTCATAAGCACTCACCCGACGACACCGCCCTGTTGCAGCACTCCTCGGGTACCACGGGGCTGCAGAAAGGCGTAGCACTTTCTCATCGCTCCATACTGACCCACGTGGAGCGCTACGCCGGCATGATTCAGTTGGATGCACAGGATGTCGTCGTGAGTTGGCTGCCGCTGTATCACGACATGGGCTTGATCGCCGGCTTCCTCATGCCGGTTTTACTCGGCGCCACGTTGGTGCTGATGTCGCCGTTGGATTGGGTTCGGGCGCCGTATCGTTTACTGGACGCAGTGTCTCGCTACAACGGCACGCTCTCCTGGTTGCCGAACTTCGCCTTCAACTTCTGCGCCCAAAAAATCCGCGAAGGGGATATGGAAAACGTCGATCTTTCCACCTGGCGAGCGGTGATCAATTGCTCTGAACCGATGCGCCTGGAGAGTCACATGCAGTTCATTGAGCGTTTCAAGCCCTACGGGCTTCACCCGGAAGCGTTGGCCACCAGTTACGCCATGGCGGAAAACGTCTTTGCCGTGACGCAGAGTGCGATCGGATCGCCGGTGAACGTCGATTGGGTCGATCGTCGAGTGTTTCGGGAAAAGCATCTCGCCCGTCCGGCCGGCGCGGAGCAGGAGTCGATCGCCATCCTCTCGGCCGGAAAACCGCTGCCGAAGACGCAGGTCCGCATCCTCGACGAGGAACGCAGCGAAGTGCCGCCGCGCGTCGTCGGAGAGATCGCCATTAAAAGCGACACGCTCTTGACGGGTTACTATCGCCGGGAGGATCTCACGCAGGATGCCTTTCATGACGGTTGGTTTTTAACCGGCGATTTGGGCTATCTGTTCGGCGGCGAATTGTACGTAACCGGCCGCTCCAAAGAGATCATCATCGTCGGCGGAACGAACGTCTATCCGCAGGACCTGGAGGCACTCGCCGGTGAGGTCGATGGCGTTCACCCGGGCCGGGCGGTCGCTTTCGGACTTTTCAACGAGCAGCTGGGTACGGAAGATGTGACCGTCGTGGTCGAGGGAGACGTCGAAGATCCCGACGAACGCGCTCGACTGGCGGATGCCGTACGCCTGGCGATCAATCGAGGCTCGGATGTCTCCGTGCGTCACGTGCGCGTCGTGCCGCGCGGCTGGGTGATCAAGACCAGCAGTGGAAAACTGGCGCGTGACGCCAACCGTCGAAGGTTCATCGAAGAGTTCCTGTCAGCAAGCGAAGCAGAGCGTACGCCGGAGGATGGCAGCGGTGCCTGAAGCTAATGGTCCGCCGAATGTCCGGGCGCTGATGCGCCGCTTCGGCATCCGATCCCGCAGGAAGCTGGGCCAGAATTTCATGGTCGACCCGCGTGCCCTGCGGAAGGTGATCACTGCTGCGCAGCTTACGGGCGGCGAGACGGTGCTGGAAATCGGCGCCGGCGTGGGCAGCTTGACCTGGCGGCTGGCGCATCATTGTGCAAGGGTCGTCGCCGTGGAGATCGACGAGCGGCTGATTCCGGCGTTGGAGTATGCCCTGTCGTTCGAGTCGAACGTTGAGATCGTCGCCGGGGACATCCTGGAGATGGACGTTGATGAGGTTCTGGGAAACGGACCGTATTCGGTCGTGGCGAACATTCCCTATTACATCACCTCGGCTTTGATTCGCCGATTGATGGAATCCCGGCGTCGGCCGGAGTGCCTTGTGCTCAGCGTTCAAAAAGAAGTCGCCGAACGTATCGTCGCCGGCCCCGGAGAGATGAGTCTGCTGGCCTTGAGCGTGCAGGTGTATGGGGAGCCGGAATTGCGCGGACGCATCCCGGCCAGCGCTTTCTACCCACAGCCCAAGGTCGATTCGGCCGTTCTGCGAATAGCGGGCTACCCTTCGCCGCGCGTGCCGCAGGCGTTGATCGAGCCGCTGTTCGTGCTGGCGCGCGCCGGCTTCGGCCAAAAACGCAAGCAGCTGCACAACGCCCTGGCGAAGAACCTGGGCAAGCCGAATGAGACCGTCTTGGAGTGGCTAAGCGCGGCGGGCGTGCGTCCCGAACAGCGGGCGCAGGAGTTGTCGATCGATAATTGGCTCGACCTTGCGCAGGCGATGGCTTCGAGCGAAGACTGATTTAGAAGCGTGCCTCATCATTTTCTATGAATCAGGTATGGCTGAGTTTAAGATCCGGATTTCCGCAAGATCTGGTCGATCCTGGCCTGTCAGGTAGGAGCTGCTTTCGGTGATCGGTCACCGCCTCTCGCGATTTCCCCGGTACAGGTTTGAGCGATATATACTGTGTGGGATAATGGGGATGAAGTAAGTTACATTACAGTTCCAGTCGCACACCCTGTGCAGTCCTGGGGCCACCGATGACCGATAGACCTATAACTCCAGAAAGCAAGCTGCGAAGGTGGATTCCGTGGTTGGCTGGAATTCTTGTCCTGGGTTTCGTTCTGGCTGCCAGCGGGTTCGTATTCGCCGCCAGCAAGGAATCGCACGATCCATTCTGCGCATCTTGCCACACACAACCGGAAAGCACCTTTTTCGAGCGCTCGCTGGACGTGGAAGCGGTGGATCTGGCTTCCTTTCACACACAGGAAACGACGCGCTGCATCGATTGTCATTCCGGGCCGGGGGTTTTGGGGCGCATGCGAGCGGAATTGATGGGCGCCCGCAACGCGTTGGCCTGGTTCACGCACACAGCGATGCAGCCCGCGCCGTTAACCGTTCCGATTCGGGACGAGAACTGTTTGAAATGCCACCAGGATGTCATCCAGCGAGGCTATTCGCCCAAGCACCCGCTTGCGATCGTAAGCGGCGACGGACATGGCGAAAGGGAAGGAGAGGAGGATGCTTCCAATCACTGGCACGAACTGCTGGCACGCTGGCAGGCTTATCGCTCGGACGCAGGGACCTGCACGAGCTGTCATGCCGGACACACGACGGACGGAACGGCTGAAACCGGATACGAGAACGCCGCGATCACCCGCGCCGTGTGTGAAGCCTGCCATCGTGTGATGGGCGACTGATCTTTCCGAGGTATCCGATTCGCTGTACATTCGTTCGCATTCCATCGCAGTAGCGTTCAAGACACGATGTGTTGATTTGATCTCCGCTTCGGAATTCTGTTACGCATTTCCCCGACTTCCAACCCCAAGAATCTAATTCCCAAACTACATAATTTGAGGTTAATCTGCTGATAAAGCGAGGTTAATTCTTGATTCTCTACAATAGAGATTGGAGGTACAGAGATCATGGAGAAAGAACTTTCTTTCACATCCGAAGGCCTGCAGTTGCAGGGGACGTTGAGCCTACCGGATTCCAGCGACATACTCGGTGCGGTATTGTTGATCCCAGGATCAGGGCAGATCGATAGAAACGAAAACAACAGGAAATTCAAATCGAATATATTCAATGAAATTTCGGAAGAATTGGCCGTCAACTACTTCGCTTCGTTTCGCTACGATAAACGCGGCGTAGGCGAAAGCGAAGGGGACTACTGGAAAACCGGGTTTTACGATCACGTCACAGACGCGAGTTCGGCGACCTCCTTTCTGAAATCCCTGCCGCAGTTGCAGGGGAAACCATTATTCATCCTCGGCCACAGCGAAGGAGCTATGATCTCTATGCGTCTGGCGGCTGACGAACCAGGACTCGCCGGAGCCATCCTGCTGGCAGGTTCAGCGCAAAACGGTGAGGCGACTCTGCGCTGGCAGGCGGCTAAAATCGCCAAGGGACTGACCGGTTTCAGCGCTCTGCTCGTCCGGTTGTTCCACATCGATGTGACCGAGGCGCAGGCGAAGGCGCTGTCGAAGATCAAGCGTTCTTCGAAAGATTGGATGCGGCAGAACCTGTTCCAGAAAATCAACGCCAAATGGATGCGCGAATTCATTGCTTACGACCCGGCAGACGATCTGAAGCGAATCCGGATCCCCGTTCTGGCCATAACGGGATCGAAGGACATCCAGGTCAATCCTGCGGATTTGAAGCGTATGGCTGAGTTGATCCAGGGCGAATACGAGTATCACGAGATTCCGGACATGACTCACGTGCTTCGGGCGGATTCCGGACGACCTTCGATGTCCACGTACAAGGAACAGATCTCTCGGCCCGTCGACCCCCGGCTGCGTGGTTTCATCGACACGTGGCTGAGAAAGATGGTGCACGAGCGTTCGACGGTTTCCCGCGAGCCGAAGCCCGAAATGTCTAGAGCCGTTTGATTCGGTAGATTTAAGAAATTTTTTTGTCGTTTGCCGAGTGTTTCTGGGATTTCTTCGAAGTTATTTGCGAGACTCCATTTCATGCGCCAGGGAGTCCCGAATATTGCTACTGTGCATGGCCAATTTCGTTTGACCCTCAGTCTTGTTGTGGCCGTATAATATAGGTCGATTTTTTAGAGCTTCGGGGATTTGAAGCCATTCGACACCGGATTCTTAAAGAAGTGCCAGATGGACGCCTGCAGCCGACAGACCCGTCGGGTCGATGAAAGCCGCTGTTGGAAATATTGTCCAGAACTATACGACGTGGAGAAGATAAGTTGGAAATTCCTTTCTATCAAATCGATGCCTTTACTAACGAGGTTTTTTCGGGGAATCCCGCAGGTGTGTGCCTGCTCGAGGAGTGGCTTCCCGAGGCGACACTGCGGTCGATCGCTGCGGAGAACAACCTGCCTGAAACGGCGTTCCTGGTTCCGCAGGAGAAGCAGTACGATTTGCGCTGGTTCACGCCGAAGGTCGAGATCGATCTCTGCGGACACGCCACACTGGCCAGCGGGCACGTCATCTTTACGTATGTCGATCCGCAAGCCCAGCGGGCGGAGTTTATGAGTAAGAGCGGCAGGTTGTCCGTCGAACGACGAGACGATTTACTCTTTCTCGATTTCCCTACCCGCAAAGCCGCGGTTCTCGACCGGCCGGAAGGCCTGGATGGCATCCTGGGCGCTTCGCCCACGGAAGTGCTCGCCTCGCGGGACTTGATGGCCGTGTTCGAGGATGAAGATCAGATCCGTACCTTGGCACCCGATCTCGACGCTGTCGCGGCCCTGGATTATTTCGCGCTGATCGTGACGGCTCCGGGCCGAAATTCCGATTTCGTCTCTCGCTTCTTCGCGCCCGGCGCAGCAATTCCCGAAGATCCGGTGACCGGATCGGCGCACTGCACGCTCATTCCCTACTGGTCGGAACGTCTGGGGAAGAAGGAGCTGCACGCCTTTCAGTTGAGCGCTCGCGGCGGGGAATTATTTTGTGCCGATCGGGGTGAAAGAGTCTCCATTGGCGGTCGCTGCGTCACGTATTTGACTGGTTCGATCGACACGTGACTGCCCTTCGTCTTACCGGCTGCCGCCGTCGCTGTTGATTCTGCAGCCGACCTTTATGGACAAGACGGTCTTTTATTGCCGCTCCTTTATTAGCATGGATCGAAAAATCTGAAGTCACTCCGTACCGCGATGCATAGAAGAAAAAACCGCATACAGAGAATGGAGAAGACAATGGATTTGGATCGGTATTTGACCCCTTCCAAAATGAGTGATTGCGATCATACACGTTTGAAACGAACGGCTCAGGAAATCACCACCGGCGCCGAGAATCCGATGCAAGCTGCGCAGCGTGTGTTCCGATACGTGAGAGACGAGATCGCCTTCAACGCCACGCTGGACATCTTCCTGAAAGCTTCGCAGGCAATCCGGAGAAGCACGATGGATTACTGCAATAAAATCAACATCCATCTCTCGCTGCTGCGAGCGGCGGGAATTCCGGCGCGATTTCATACCGTGCGGGTCCGCAAGGAAATGCTCGAGCACATCGTGCCGGGCTTTCTCTACAATCACTTACCCAGCCCGGTGGGTCACTTCTGGTGCGAATGCCATTTGAACGGGCGTTGGACGGCGTGCGAAGCCTTGTTCGACGAGCCTTTCTATGCAGGCATGCTGCGTGCGGGATACCTGACCAAGGAGCAGATACCCACGATTGACTGGGACGGTCAGTGCGATCTGATTCTCATGAAACATTGGATTGTGGAAGACAAAGAAATTTATTCCCACTATGAGCAGCTCACTGCTCTGGCGAGTGCGGAAGGGATGCCGCCGAGATTGTTGTGTAAAGCCCTGGAATGGCTGCCGGCCTTTTTCTCGAGCAGGCGCACGGATCAACTGCGTAAATTGTGAGGCTGCATTTCGACGACAAGCCGAAAATCGCGCAGCCGATGGGAAGCTACCTCATGGATGGAGCAAATTGAAAGGCGTAGGGATGCAACCATCAAATCTCCGGTCGGCATCCGTGAGATTCGTTCGCGTTAGCGGTTTAATATTCTTCCTTTTCGGCTTGCTGGCCGTCATCTTGCGCCTCGTTCAGTTCCTTGTTCTGGGCGGTCCCTCGTTGGAAGAATTGGCGCTCGAAGGTGGATTCCTGGCGCTGCAAGGCATTCCCAGTTTGCTTGCAGCCATCTTTTTCCTGTGAGGCGCTACGGCGCTTTATCTGCGCCAGGCGGAACGGCTCGGCCGGGTAGGTCTCGCGGTTTACTTGTTCACGTTTTCGGGGCTGGTGATTTCCTCCGGGGCGATGTGGACGTACGCCTTCACTGCACCGGCGCTGGCGCGAGAAGCGCCTCAGCTTCTCGCTTCGGACTCGAGTATCATAAAGGCTGTGCTGGTATTTATGGCCGCAGGCCAGATCGGATGGCCCTTTCTGCTCCTCGCTTCCTGGCGAGCGAACATCCTGCCACGCTGGGCTGTGCTCGCCGCTAGCGTGAGCATCTTCCTGGCAGTCGTTCTTACGCTGTTTGCCCAGACGCAGCTTATACGTTTCATCTACAACGTGCTGTTCGGAGCGGGACCTGCTCTACTGGGTTACGTACTTTGGCGTGAACGGCCTGCAGAAGCGTGAAACCTGTATTTTGAGAGAATGCGGTACGGTACGGCATCGTTGAGCTGGCGATGCGGCCGGGAGGGTGCGGTGTGCGGAGGCACCCGGCGATTTTGCCCCATCCTGCTCGTAACGTCGGCTACGTCATCAGGGAATCATGAAGTTTAACAAAATTCGAGTACAATACGCTTGAACAGGCTGCAATATCCGGCTCATGTTTCACGCAATGGGCGACGTTTTCATGAATACTTCTGAGATCGATAGAGAAGAACGGCTATCGCAATTGCTGCGGGATGTCCCGGATCGTGGTCTCGATCGGTACCCCTTGATATTGAAGGACGTCTGCGAGCTTCCCGCGGAATTGAAATCCCCTGCACTCGATTCGTTTGTCGAAAGCGATGCCGTAGAGACCATCATCTCCTTTCCGCCGCAGATCCATCGCGGTTGGCACTACGTCCCCAAGCAAGCCTTGCTATTTACGGCTTCCGACGTAATCCATTCCCAGGCTTCGATTTGGCCCGGCCAGGAATCCCAGGTCACGCTCCTGAGCGGGCGCGATCTCATTTAGATGCGGGTCAGCTTGCTGCTGTATGGATTGTTGGAGATCGTCGCTGCGGGTCAGACCTACCCGGTGCGGCTGCGCGTTGAATTCAACACAGTTGCCAGGTATCCCGCCATGTCCCGGCCGTCGCGCAAACTGCTGCGCGCGATCCAGGCCATTCCCGAGCAATCGAGTGGCGAGATTCACCTTACAGAGGCGGCGCAAACGGTTGTTAAAAGATTGCTGCTTAAATTCTTCAACGGTATACATATCTACGGCCTTCTCCCCGGAGAGGAATTGAAGGACCAGGTCTTCCAACCCGGCACTTGGAAACCCTGGCTGCTCTTCTTCCGCCGTCCCGTTTCCCCCGATACCCTGCTGCTCACGAGCAATTTCGTGGTGGTGATTGCGGAAGAGTTGGACGTGAAGCAGGGTTGGGTGATCTCGTACATCCCGCGGGAAAATATATATGAGATGCAAAGCCAACCGCGCGACTTGTGGAACGAACTGACGATCCACCTAGAACGAAACGACCAGACGGAAAAGTGTAAGTTGCTGTTGAAGGACAAATCGATCCGGGATTGGGGTGCGTTGTGGCTCGCAAACGATGGACGTTGGGACGACCGCGAGGCTGAATTGAAGACGGCGTCGATCGAGTAGTGCACAGCCCATTCGTCAGGACGGGAGTTTCTCCATGCAAAAGGAATCGGCAAATCGAGTGAAACTGAGCAACGGAGCGATCGTCTTCGTGACGCCGGATGTGAAGGAAGCTGCGGTGTATTATCGAGACGTCCTGGGATTTCGCGTCGTTGAGCATCTGGATAATGCAGAGCCTTTTGCAACGCTGTATCGTGACACAGTGGAGATCATCATCGTCCAGGCAAAACACGGCGTGGTGGCTTCCAATCTGGAACGCTACGGGGCTGGTTACGATGCCTACCTCGATCCCGAGCGCCTCGAAGACGTGGATCGTATCTTCGAGGAACTGCAGCAACGCGGTGCCATCATCGTCAGCCCGCCCGGCATGACGGACTATGGCAGTTACGAATTCGTGATCGAAGACATTGATGGAAGACGGATCGGGATCGGCCGTATTCGGGACAAGGACGTTTTCTTCGGGCAAGAAAAACCATAGAGTGTATTAAACGCTTAGGGAACGGATATGCCATGAGTCCCTCCTTCGATCCGGTTTCTGGCACGGTCGCTATAAATCTCATGCATGAGTGAATAGAGGAGCAGGAACATGAAACTCGAGGAATTCCTCGTCAAAGCGAAAGTAAACGCCTATGCTGGAGCGGGGGAAGGCGGCGAAGGCCTCCTGCCTGACGACAGTAAGGAACTCACCTTTGAGGAAGGTGCGTTCAGGTACCGCGATCGCTATTTCGGATGGAACCCCTTCATCGGGGAAGAAGTGGTATGGAAAGACGACGAAATCGTCTGGGGGATGAATTATTACGGGCTGGTTTTCGATGAAGTCATACCGGCTGTACGAGTGTATGCATTCTTGCAGCGGGCGATGAATCAAGTTAATGCGCTGCGGCCTTTTCGCGGCCCCGATTCGATGAGGGAAGATGAATTCGAGTACACTGATGAAAGTCAGGGTACGCTAGCGCGCTTCGCAGGGGAAGAAAAGATTTTTTATCAAGGACGAGAAATCTATCGATTGCAGTATCATGGGGGCAGCATCAGAGCCAAGTAAGCGATCCACATGTTCCGATTTAGAATCCGTCGGTCATTTGAAGCTCGAAAAACAGGTTTACATGCCGGGCTTGATTCTGGGGATACTCGGAATTATCTTCCGATTTCAAAGCGCGGAGTTGCGTCGATCCGCCGATAAATTGCGGTGCAGATAGCGCACCTGCCACACGCGGTAGGCGGCTTCTAGCTGGATGCGCAGCGTCATTTTCGATTGTCCGATGCGGCGATCCTCGAAATAAATCGGGGACTCGATCGTGTGAAATCCCAACTTCTGCGCCACGTAACTCATCTCCACCTGGAAGACGTAGCCGTTCGAACGTATGCTGTCCAACGGCATGCCTTGAAGTGTTTCCCGGCGCCAGAGACGGTATCCGCCGGTAGCATCTTTGATTTGTAAGCCGAGTATCAAACGGGCGTACAGGTTGCCGAATGCGGATAGCAGCACGCGGCCGAAACCCCAACGCTCGTCGAGTTTACCACCCGGGACGTAGCGCGATCCGAAGACTGCGTCGGCGGACTTCAATTTGTCCATGAATTCCGGCAGATAGCCGGGATCGTGTGAGAAATCCGCATCCATCTGGGCGATGGCTTCGGCATCTCCTTCGAGGGCGGCCTTGAAACCCGTGATGTATGCCGACCCCAAACCCAATTTGCCTCGTCTGTGGATCACGGACAGGCGGCCGGGGTGCGCTGCTGCCAGATCGTCTGCGATTTTCCCGGTTTCGTCCGGTGAGGCGTCGTCGACGACGAGGATCTTGAGATCGGGGATCGGAAGCGCCCACAACTCGGCGGCGATCAACTCCAGGTTCTCCGCTTCATTGTAGGTAGGGATGACGACGGTCAATTTTCGCATCGATAGAATCCAATTGTATAGGCCGTCGATACGTCAGTTCTACCGTATTCGGAAACGTCACTCGGAAAGGAAAAGGGAATTTGATCTGTGTAACACGCGCGCATGCCGCTTGAGGGTTTCCGTAGATTGGGGCCGCAAGGGTTCAACATTCGTCCCCGGAAGAATTAAAGAAGACCCGAGAGATCGTCGACGGCTCGCCGCATGTCAAGAAACAACAAACCCAATTTAGCCTGTTCTCGGGCAAGAACTGTAAGCACCGCTTCTGCGCCGACCGACATCAGAACGACGAAACCGTGTTTGCCGCGGATGTATACCTGGTCGAGGTTGCCCCGCCCCAGTTCACCGGCGATGCGTTCACCGAGGGAAAGCATCGCCGCGGACATCGCAGAAACACGATCCTCCTCGACGTTGCTGGGAAGGGCGGAAGCGATGGTCAATCCGTCTACGCTTACCACGGCAGAAGCCTCGACATCAGGAGAAGATGCTTGTAGATCTCGCAGACGGTCAACCATGAGTTCGGTGCGTGTTTTGGCCAAGGTTAAACTCCTAGAGACCAAACTCATACAGTTCGGTGGTATGCAAAGTGAAGCGGCGCTACTGTAGCATAGCGTATAATGCTTGTCAAGCAGACCCTGTTCTCACATACGCTTTCACCCTCGATGCGCTATAATGCGGGGGTCATTCGATGCTTGAAAAGTAAGACGATTCCAGACAGTTTGATTTTCGGGAGTGTGAATATGCCGGTTTGGCTGGAACAACAGATCGTCACTTTCCTTACGGACCTGTTTCAAACCATGGGTTGGGGTGGGGTTTTTGGCATCATGGTATTGGAAAGCGCCAACATTCCCATCCCCAGTGAGGTCACCATGCCGCTGTCAGGGTGGCTGCTGGTCCAGGCGCAGGGAGGGACGGGTTGGGAAGCTGCGCTCTTGGGTGGTTTTTGGGGGGCGGTGGGGTGTACGCTCGGCTCGGTGATTTCCTATGCTCTTGGCGTGTGGGGTGGCCGTCCGTTGCTGGATCGCTACGGGAAATATCTGATGATCCATCCTCACGACCTCGAAGTGGCGGACCGCTGGTTCAAGCGTTGGGGGGAGTGGACGGCATTCTTCTCCCGCTTGCTCCCCATCGTGCGAACCTTCATCTCGTTCCCGGCAGGCGTCACCCGGGCGAGATTCGTGCCCTTCACGGTCTTTAGTTTCATCGGTTCGTTCCTCTGGTGTGCCGCACTGGCATACGGCGGTTATGCATTTGGCGCTCGCTGGGAGGAACTGCGGGCGATCATGCGGCCGTTCGATATTCCCATCGCCATCGTTCTGGTCATCGGTTTTATGTACTACATCATCCACCACATCCGCCGAGGGACTCGCGTGCGAACCCAGGAGACTCCTTCCGTAGATTGAGCGAGAGACGGCTGAAAGACGTCTTTCGAGTCTATTCGAACGATTTGACAAACACATCGGCCGTGGACACATCAAACGTGTCCGCGGCCGCAGCGTTTTCCGGGAATTAACACGAAATTGAATCAGGTTTGAACCTGCGGCGATGGAGCAGGGGGCAGATCTGAATTCTCTGATGTGTGCGGTGTGAGACCGTCCCAATCTTCACGCAATCTATCGGGGATCAAGATCAGGCCAGCGAGTGCCACCGTCGATAATCCCACGGTGACTGCAATCGCAAACGCACCAAAAAATCTATTCCAGCGTTTGTATGTGATTGCTTGTCCAATTCCCCAGCACGTCATACCGGCTGTGAACGTGTGCATCATCGTGGCGGCGCCGCGGATGAACATGGTCTGCGTCCAATCCGTCCCCGTAGGCGTGAGCAAGGTGGCTTCCACGAATGCGAAACCGACGCCGCCAAGGACCCCGCTGAGAAAGGACTCAGAAGATGACGGCTTCCTGCCGAGAATCGGTAAAATCACCGTGCTTTTCAGACTTTCTTCGATCAGCGGCACGAAGACACACACGAAGACCACGATGCTGACGAGCACGATCGGTTGATCGAGCAGTTCGGCGTAACTTTCGATCATGGATTCGGATGCCCAGTTCTCCGGATTCGACAACGAATCGAGCAGCGCCTGTCCCTCCGCAGTGCTTAGACTTCTGACAAGGAGAGTTGTTATACCCACAATCATGAGTACGAGTTCGGCGATGATCGCCGAAGTCGGTATGATCCAGGTGCCGATGAAAAGAGATCCCCAGAAGCGGCGTTGGGAAATTCGAGTACTGTGGCGCAGGACCAGCAAAATCGCAAACAAAGCAGGAATCGCGGCGGCAACGATGTGAACGACCGGATTCAAAACGGTAATCCGATTAGGCTTCTCGAGGGTGAAATATCCCAGCACCAGAACGAGGGGGAATAACAAGAGTATGTAGCGCAATTTTACCTTTGGTGGATTCAGCAGCGGTATTTTCTGGCCTTGTATCGCCCGAAAACTGATGATCGCAGAAGGTAGGCTGATCAGAAAAAGAGCAATTACCATCCAAAACAAGCTGCTGCCCTGTGTGCTTTCAACGCTCGGGCTGCTCAGATAGGTTCGGAAGAATATAAAACCCACCGAGCACAAACACAGCAGGAACGTGCCTCCAAAGCCGATTATAAGGAGATAGTCGATAGCGTCGGCGTGTTGTTGTTGTTCGTTCATGGGCCCTCGATCGTAATGGAGTGTATCACAGCCTCGGGTTCGGTTAGTAAATCATCGAGTGCAGACCGTGGATTAAGGGCTTGCAGCAGATCCAGGCCATCGATGACACGGCCGAAGATCGTACATGTGCCGTTGATCATGGGTAAGGGAGCAAGGGTGATAAAAAAACGGCTCCCGTTGGTTCCCGGTCCCTGACTTACCAGGGCAACCATGCCGGCCTGATCGAAAGTCAGGGAATCGCTGATTTCGTTATCGAAGGAATAGCCGGGTCCACCCCAACCTGTGCCACTCGGATCGCCGCTCTCGACAAAAGCTCCCGGTTCGACTCGATAGATGGGATTCTCGTCGAACCAGCCTTGCTCGGCGAGAAAGATAAAGCTGTTGACCGCCAGTGGTGCGTATCGGGGAAGCAGTTGGATGACGACCTCGCCCTGTGGGATTTCCAGATAGGCGATGTAATCGGCTTGAATATCGATGGCGAAGGGGGGATAGACCTCATATTGATGAGAGTTCAGCATCTCCAAACGTATCGAGGCTTCGAGGTTGTCCAGCGTGACCGGCAACCGATACCAGAGTCCGTTGAAATAGATGAAGGGTACGCCCGGGATTCCAGCGGCCGCAGTTTCAAGATAGGTATCGATGATTCTATCCTGGTACACGCGATAATCGATGGCTTCGGCAAATTCTTTCTGGTTCAAGCCGATCTCGATGGCGGTTTCTTTCAACCAGACGACGAAGGCTTTCGGCGATAGTTCGAACCACTCGCCGTAATTCAGGAAGAGGGCGTCGTACATTTCCCAAAACGCCCCCTGCGCCCCGGCCGCCTCTGCGGCTTCCGCTGCAAGGGAGGCTTTATCGTGCAGATAGAGCTGCGGGAAATGGCGGAAGATGATGCGCAGATCATGCGGATGCCACGCTCGCAGCTTGGATAAAATGGTTTCGAGCCAGGCACATTCCGTGCTCTGAAAATCCATGTAGACGACCAATGTCACGCTGGCATCCGGCTCGCCGCGGCTCCAATCGGCAGCGGATACCGGCTGCAGTGGATACAACGTGGCGGTCGCCGTTCGTGCCGCCAGTGTCTGTCTCGCCGATGTGCCGATCGGGGTGGATGTGGACGTCGGACCCAGGCGAACGGGAGTTCTCGATTCCGTCGCCATCTCTCTTGATGCCGTAGATCGAGCCGTACCGCAAGCGCTGGTTAGCAGCGCAAGTGCGAGGAATAAAGCAAAGGCTGCATGGATAAATCGGAGTCTGGGCTGCGTGTGTTGAATCCTTTCTACCGCAGATCGATTCGGCAAGATGCAACTGGATTGCACCGGCATGGGTAAGCTCAATCCTGGAACGGCTCTGGAGTCTCGTACCATTCGATGGGGATGACCTGACCCGTGATGTACCGCGCTTCGTCTGATGCCAGGAAAACGCAAGCGCCGACGTGATCTTCGGCTTTCAACATGCGGGTCTTATCTTCTTCGATCTGTGTGCGGAAGGCGGTATCCGCCTTGCCGGGTGCGATCGCATTGACACGGATGTTGTCCGCCTTACCTTCCTCGGCGCACGCTTTGGTAAATCCGATCTGTCCCCACTTACTGGCACAATATGCACTCAAAAGCTTATATCCATAGAGGCCTCCCAGAGAAGAGACGTTGATGATCGAGCCGCTGCCGGCTTCGCGCATCGGCCGCCAGACGTGCTTGCTGCACAGAAAGGTACCAATGAGATTGACGGCGAGGATGGATTCAAAGGCGGTCTTCGTCATTCCCCACACAGGCCGCATGCCGCCAACGCCAGCGTTGTTGATCAGGATATCGATGCGGCCGAATGCATCCAGCGTTTCCTTTACCATGTTCTTGACTTGTTCTTCATCGGAAACGTCGCATACGACGGCCAGTGCTTTCCGTCCTTGTGCGCGGATCTCCGCAGCGACATTTTTGATTTCATCTTTCGTCCGCGCGCAAACCACGACGTCCGCTCCCTGTGCGGCGAATTCGAGGGCGACGGCCCGGCCGATCCCGCGCCCGCCGCCTGTTATGATGGCGATCTTGTGTGCAAGTCGCATGAATGACTCCCTCGCAGAACGCGTACGATTGTAGCAGGAATCCGGCTTTAAAACCTCGATCTCGCGTGGATCGAACGTCGACCTTGCTACGGGGGAGTCGATGCGGTATCCTTTGAAACAATCGGGGGTGGTTGGGTCCCGGTGGGCTCCCCGGTCTTCAAAACCGGTGGCGGGTCGTTAAACGAGCCGCGGTGGGTTCGACTCCCATCCACTCCCGCCTGTACTTTGAGAGGGATGGTATGAATAACCGGATTGCAGAGCAGGAACAGGATTTCGTCGAACGTCTGTTGCCTTACGTACAGAGAGTCATGCAGGTCGAAGATGTCTCCTCCGGGGGCAAGAAGGAAGGCTTCGCGGCGAGGTTCCGCGGCCGGCTCACGATCGATTCGCAAGCGGCCTACGATCGATTGGAGCCGCAGTTCCGTAGTGTCGGCACCACGCTCTTTCTCCATGAAGATGAAGGACGGCACGTCGTACTCGCCGTTCCCGGATTGATCGATCCCTCACCGTCCAATCCGTGGATCAACCTGCTCATGTTTCTCCTAACTCTGGCCAGCGTGCTCTACGTTGGCGTGTTGAATGCGGCCAGCTACAACATGTCCGAAGGGGTTCATGGTGCGGATATTTACCTGGCGCAGGATTATCCGCTCGCCATCGTGTATGCCGGAAGCATCCTGTCGATCTTGCTCGCCCACGAGTTCGGTCATTACCTCGCCGCTCGATTTCACCGAACCGCGGTAACCCTGCCGTATTTCATCCCTTTCCCTACGGCGTTGGGAACGATGGGGGCTTTCATCCGTCTCAAGGAACCCCCGCGCAACAAGCGTGTGCTCCTGGATATTGGCCTGGCCGGTCCGATCGCGGGACTGGTCGTCGCCATTCCGATACTGCTGATCGGACTGTCACTCTCGAATGTGGGCACACTGCCGGCTGCGCCGAGTGAAACCGAGGTATCCCTATTGGAGGGGAATTCCCTGCTCTATCTGGCGGCGAAATATATCGTCACGGGTCAGTTT
>JARRPX010000047.1 GCA_037382465.1 Anaerolineales bacterium
GCCTTGCACCATCCCACAGGCCCATCCTGATCGTAGGCGAGGACCCCGGGAAATTGGCCTGCACGGATGAGGTTCGAGGCGAAATCTCGATTCTGTGCAGCGCTTCTCGATTCCCACTGCACAGCGTCCTCGATGTGATAGTAGCAGCAATAACAACCGGACCATTCGGGGTTGTCGGAGAAAGCGGGTCCGTCGAAAAATGCCAGGTAATCCGGCAGAAGGGCGGAGGTCATTTTTCGAATCGTGATCGGATCGGGCATCGCAACCTCACGCGGTGATCTGTTGGGCTGGAATACCGTCTAGACTAAATTTGCGCCCGGCACTGCCTGCGATAGAGCTGCCGCCAGGGCGCATTCGTTGTGTTTGGTCGCCGCCAGGCTACTCGAACGACCTATGGAGTTCTTGAATGAGATCACTGCGCGTGTAGACGGTAATTACGTCCCCTTCCCGGAGCACGGTATGACCGTGAGGGATGATCACCTTGGAATTTCGATGAATCGATACGATGATGCAATCCTCAGGCAGATTGGAGGCGAGCTCGGAAATGTGTTTTCCCACCGCTCGATCGGTTTTATGCAAGGCCAGTTCCAGGTATTCCATTCCCTGTGATCGCTCGCGTTGGGTTCGCTCGATCCGTTGGCCCAATTCCGACCGACGCACCATGGCGATGTTGTAGGCACGGATGGTGTCCTGGCGCCCAATCACCCCGATCAATTGATGCGGATCGTCACGGGAGACCACGGGGATGCGACCCAACCCGCGAGGGCCCATCTTGATCAATACGTCCCCGATCGATTCATCCGGGTAGGCAAGCACCAGATCTTCGAACGGCGTACCGATGTCCTTTACGATCGTCTCTTTCGGCCGGCGTAATCGGACGGCATTTTCCAAATCACTCACCGTTACGATCCCCCACAGTTTTCCCTCTTCATCAAGGATGGGGAATCCCTGGTGGCGTTTCCGGCCGAGTGACTCGGAAAAGCCCTCGATGGACAGATCGTGGTCGAGGGTGTCGATCTCCGTGCGCATAACCTCGCTCACCTGAACACCCTGCAGCACGTCGACGTCGCGGCCGTAGCGTAGATTCACGCCGCGCCGCGCGAGTTTGAGTGTGTAGACCGACTGCTTGCGCATCATTTTTCGCGCCAACAGCGTGGCTACGACCACAGTCAACATCAACGGCAGGATGATGCGGTAATCGCCGGTAAGTTCAAAAAGGATCAACACGGCGGTCATCGGCGCCTGCGCGGCTGCCGCAAAAACCGCCCCCATACCGACCAGGGCGTATGCGCCGGCAGGCGCGGGTGTGAAGGGCACCGTCGACTGCAAGAGCACCCCGAACGCGGCGCCCAACATTGCCCCCATGAAGAGAGAAGGCGCGAAGACGCCTCCCGAACCTCCGGAGCCCAGGGTGATCGCCGTAGCCAGCAGCTTCAACACGAGCAGAACGAAGACGGCTTCGAGAACGACCTGGCTCTGCAGTGTGCTGCCGATTACCTCATATCCAACGTTGAAAATCTGCGGAAGGCTTTCCCACTGTACCGTCGTGAATTGTGGATAGACAAGCGCCAGCACACCGATGAGCGCGCCCCCTACAGCCGGCTGGATCCATTCGGGGACGGACTTCCAGCGGTCGAAAAGGTCTTCGAGGCCGTACAGCAGCTTCACGAAGGCCACTGCGACCAATGCAGCCAGAATTCCCAGGAGCGGATAGAAGAAGTACTCCCAGATACTGTTGATGTGGTATTGCGAGACGAGGGGAAAAGCCGCCACGTCGCCGAAGAATGCCTGTCCGATCACGCTGGCAGTTACCGACGAAATGACGACCGTACTGAAATGGGCCACCGAAAGTTCACCCAGAATGATCTCGATGGCGAATACGACACCTGCGATGGGTGCGTTGAACGTGGCCGCGATGCCGCCAGCCGCGCCGCAGGCGACGAGGTTGCGGATGCGTTCGTCGGAGAGACGGAAAATCTGGCCCACGGTAGATCCCAGGGCCGAACCGATCTGAACGATCGGACCTTCGCGCCCGACCGAACCACCGCTGCCGATGCAGAGTGAAGAGGCCAGGGATTTGATCAACGCCACGATGGGACGGATGCGCCCGCCCTTGAGCGCCACGGCTTCCATCACTTCCGGAACCCCGTGCCCCTTCGCCTCGCGGGCGAAATAGAAGACGAGAAGGCCGACGATCAAGCCGCCGACAGCCGGCACGATGACCACGTAGGCTTTTCCCCAGGAGGCCGTCAAATCCGGCATCCACTCATATCCAACCCATTCCACGCCGCGAATCAGGTATCGGAAGAGGACCGCGCCGATCCCCGCACCGATGCCGATCAAGATCGAGGTGAATACGAGGATGAATTCTTCTGAGGCCACCGGACTGGCCAGAAACCTGCTCCATAAGTTGCGCAGGCGCCGCATTAACACATGCGTGGGCTGCGCCACGTTCTCGCTTTCTACACTGGTCATTCAAACTCTCCAGACTGTTTTCGGTTAGAGCACGTGCGAAAGAAGTGTGCCTTTCGTGCAATTAGCATGTATAGGACGGTTGCGGAATTTCGTCAAGGGGATAATCGTCCAACGAGCGAGGTTCGAACGATCAGGTCATGCAAAATAATCCATCCAGGCGGTCATCGTCTACCGCAGCGGAAACACGGGAAGTTACAGCCAGACCAATAAGCGGCAAGCTTGAAACGAGCCGGAATCGCAGCATCGCGTACCTCGCAGTAAAGTAAGTGAGATTTTACCCGATACAAAGCCACCGATTCCTGCCTGGTACATCACCCTGCGATGAATCGGGAAATGGAGCAAGCCACAATCTTCCAAATCGAATACAATAACGTGGGCCGCCGGTTTTGCAGCCGACGCAAAACCGTCCGCATCCTACAATCGAATCGGATCAAGAAAGGAGCAACGTATCATGGACGAGATCTCCAGCTTTTTCAGAGGACTTTATGATCAATTTTTGCTTCGTGACGTCGTCGCCAAGGTCATTCCCGGATTATTGCCATTGATCGCGCTGAGCCTCTTATTCACGACTGGCTCCACATCTGGCGGCGATATTATCTATGCTCTGGGTATAGGATCTCCGCTCGTCAACGCGATCGTTTTCTTCGGCCTAGGCTTGATGCTCGGTATGCTGCTGCAATTTATCGGCAATCGAACCTACGTCTTCGGAAAACGTAACGTGGATTGGGGACCAAAGACTTTCACCATCCGCAGCAGATCGTTTTCTCTTCCTAAAATTAAGTTTTCCTTACCTGCTGTCGACTGGACACCCATCGTAGTTCATGTATGGGGCAGCGAAGAAGAGTCCATGAAGAAAGAGCTCGATTTTCGTCATTTCGCAAAGCAAATGGAGAATCGCGACTACGTACTCACTAAACGCGAGCGTTTAGTTGTTTTTAAAGAGATGGCTGGAAATTATGCCGTTGCTTTCAGCCTGGCTTTCGTAATCTCACTCGTAATTTGGATCATCAATATTTTCGACGACCCTGACATATTCAACATCAGAAGCATCCTTTTCTTTGTGATACTCTGGATAATCTTGATGGTTTTAAGCCGGCAAAACAAGTCACTTGCGAGCCAACAAAAAAGCTGGGAAAAAATCGTCATCGAATCGAAGGGCAATCTACCCCTCGGGGCGGCCAAACCGGCGGCGAGAACCACACGGAAGGCCAAATCCTGATTGTCGAATGTATCAAAGAAGAAGCTCACCATGTTGCCCCTGCAATGTGGTGAGCTTTTGCTTACCGCGCCATGCTTTCGATGTATTCCAACGATTGATGGCGGAAATAGGTGTTGTACAAATCGGCGTAATGCCCCCCTTGCGCCATTAAGGATTCGTGCGTGCCTTGCGACAGTATTCGCCCGTGGTCCATGACGATGATGCGATCGGCGTTCTGAACCGTCCACAGCCGGTGGGCGATGATCACCGAAGTGCGATCGCGCATCACCGACTGCAAACCTTCCTGGATCTGGGTCTCCGTAAATGGATCGACGCTGGCGGTGGCCTCGTCCAGAATCAAGATCGCAGGATTCTTGAGCAGCACGCGCGCCAACGCCACGAGTTGCCGCTGCCCCATGGACAGATGCGCGCCGCGCTCGCCGACGTAGGTCTCCAGCCCTTTGGGCAAATCCTCCAACCACGCACCTGCACTGATGTGCATCGCCGCCTGGACCACTTCTTCGTCCGATGCGCCGGGACGTGCGTAGCGGATGTTGTCGCCCACCGTCGTGGAAAATAGAAACGGATCCTGCGGTACCAGGCCGATATGCCGGCGGTAGTCGTCCAGGTCGAAGCGGCGTATGTCGTGTTCATCGACGAGCAGCTCACCCTCTTGAAATTCATAGAAGCGCGCGATCAGATTGGCGATACTGCTCTTCCCCGCTCCGGTGTGTCCCACCAATGCCAGCGTCTCACCGGGAGTAATGGTGAGGGAGAAATCCGGAAGCACGACCTCCTTCTCCGTGTATCGAAAACACACGTGTTTGAATTCGATCCTGCCCTGCATGTGTTCGATGCGATCGTGCGCCACCTGCACGACTATCGGTTCGGCGTCGATCAAGGCGAAAACACGTTCGGCTGCGGAAAGACCGTCCTGGAACTGACTCCAGAATGAAGCGATGCTCATCATGGGGAACCAGAAGAATCCGACCGCCTGCATGAACAGATACCAATCGCCCGGTGTGAGATTCCCGGCTTCGACCTGAATCCCGCCGCTGTATACCAACAGCGCCACACCCAATCCGGACGAGAGTCCCATGATGGGGAAAATCGAATTCAAGGTCAAACCGCGGCGTATCCCCACCTGATACCCCTGGCGGTTGTTGCGTTCGAAGGTGTCGTAGATCGCCCGCTCCTTACGGAAGCTCTTGGCCACGAAAATGCCGCTGATCGATTCCTGGATCTGGGCGTTGATTTTGGCCGTCACGCGCCGGGCGTTCTGCGTTACACGCCGGGCGACGCGCCGGAAGCTCAGCGCGATGACCACGGCCAACGGCGCCATGGCGTACAAAATGAGACTCAAGCCGGTGTTGATGCTCATCAGCCAGATCGTCAAAATTCCAATTTGCATGAATTGACTCAGCAGGTTGACGACCAGCGTGACCACCTCGGAAAAATCCTGCGTATCGGAAGTGACGCGGCTGACGATCTTGCCGGAGGGATGTTCGTCGTAGAACGACATATCGTGGCGTACCGTGGCGTCGAAGACATCCTCCCGCAGTTTGAGCACGACGTCTCCGATCACGCGCGCCGAAAGCCATTGGCGCGCGAAATTCGAGATCCAGGCCAGGCCGCCCATCAGCAGCACCAGACTACAACTGAGCGCGATGCTGGTCAGGGATGGATTTTTCCCGACGACATCGATGGCTCTGGCGATGGCGATCGGTGCACCGCTTCCGGCGACCGAATTGATCGTCAGCGCTACAGCCACATAGAGAACCTGTCTCCCAAACGGGCGGAAATAACTCAGGATGCGCGCCAGAAGAACGCGATCGCCGTATTCACGATCGTAGGCTTCCGTATCCAGACCGTCCAGGATAAAGCCCATCGCTCAATCGTCTCCATCGTGGATCGGGGCAGCGGAAGGCCTCACGCTTCCGCTTCCCGATTCGACTCGGGAAAAAATACGCCGGTAATCTGCGCTGCGCTCCAGCAGTTCCTCGTGCGTGCCCTGATCCACCAATCTTCCCCGGCGCAGGACCAGAATGCGATCGGCCCAGCGGATCTGACTGAGGCGGTGTGTGATCAGGAACGTCGTCCGTTCGCGACTGATCTGGCGCATGGCACGCTGGATCTGATCTTCGGTGGCACTGTCGATGGCGCTCGTGCTGTCGTCCAAAATGAGGATGCGCGGATCGGTGAGAAACGCGCGGGCGATGGCGATGCGCTGCCTTTGTCCTCCGGAGAGCATCACGCCGCGCTCGCCAATTTCCGTCTCATAGCCGTCGCGGAAGGATTGGATGAAATCATCAGCCTGCGCCTCAAGGGCGGCCTTTTCGATACTTTCCCGCGAAGGTGAATCACATCCGAAGGCGATGTTTTCCGCGATCGTGCTGGAAAACAGGAAGATCTCCTGCTCGATCGTCGAGATCTGCGAGCGCAGCGATTCCATGCTCCAATCGCGCACGTCGATTCCATCGATCTTCACACAACCTTCGTCGACGTCGTAAATGCGGTTGATCAAACGCGTCAGCGTGGTCTTGCCCGAACCGGTCTCGCCGACGATGGCGATCGTCTTGCCGGCCTCGGCCTTGAAATTGATCTCGCGCAGCACGGATTGATCGCCGTAGCTGAAACTGACGTTCTCGAAAACCACCTCGCCGCGCATCGGCTTGCTGATCCCGCCGACGTTCTCGTCCAGTTCGGTTTCGGTGTTGATCAGCTTCAGGATTCGCTCTGCGCTGGCGATACCCAGTTGAACCAGATTGAAGGAGAAGAGAGAGATGAACGTCGGAAACCGCAGCGCGCCCATCAATCCGACGAATGAGATCGCCTCCCCCAGACTTATCCGCCCCGCTTGCCAGACGAACAAGGCATGAAAGAGTCCAAACGCCCAGCTCAGGCTGAAAATCAGCATGGGCCAATAGCGCGCCTGAATTTCTCCCTGCTGCACGAACAAGTCCCGATAACGGCGGGCGTCGTGTGTGAATTTGTCCCACTCGAAGTGTTCCTGCACCGTGGACTTGACCACTTCGATTCCGGCGATGGCTTCGGCCAGACCGGCGTTCATGTCTCCAAATTGATCGCGCATGGCCGTGCTGACCGGATTCAAACGATGGTTGTAATCAAGCAGGGTCAGGATGAGCAGAACCAGGAAGATCGAGGGTACGAGCAGCAACTCGGTCCGGATGGCACCGATCAGCACCATGGGCACGATGGTGTTCATGACGGAGTCGGTGATCAACATCACCCCCGGACTGAACATGAGGTTCAACGTGCGCACGTCGTTGGTGGCGCGTGCCATGATGTCGCCGATGCGCTGGCGGCCATGGAAAGTCTGACTCTTCCCCAGCAAACTGACGTACAGTTCGTGGCGCGAATCACGTTCCACGCGCTGTGCCAGGAACTCCGCGGAATAATTGCGCATCAAGCCCGTCAGTCCCTGGCTCATCGCTGCCACCATAACCGTGAGGGCCACCTTGATCAATTCACCGCGTTGAAAACCAGTGCCGGTGATGACGTCGAAGGCGCGCCCGATGAAGAGTTGAATGTTGCTGTATGCCATGTTGTTGCCAAGTGCGGCCAGGATCATACCGAGCAGGAATATGGGATAGCGCAAGGTGTGCGACAGGATCCAGCGCACGGGTCCCGTGCGTTTGTACTTGTATTCGGATTCGAGTGAAAACTCGCGCTTTTCGATCGTCAATTCAGTCATGGCCAGGAAATTAGATTATACACGTCCAAATCCTGTTTCGGTGATCCAGGTCGTAATTAATTTCGGAAAGAGCGCGCGCGGGATTCTGTCTATAGAAGGCGAGCGTCGGGCAGCCCCTATCTATTCATATTAAGCGGAGGGCGAAGCGGAGCGCAGCCCGCAGTAGAAGGACGGCTCTTCACCTTCTCCACGCAGTGTCAACGCTCCTCCTTCGACTTCACTCGCTGCTGCGCAGCTCGTTCCGCTCAGGATGATGAAAAAGGAATTACTGGCGCCGGATGTTTATCCGTCGGTGTTCGGGATAAATCGTAGGACCTGCCATAGATCGGCAGATTCAAATCTGCCGCATATCGGATGCGGATAAATGTCCGCTGCCGCCGTTTTCAGGGCCGAATCTCGACCACCACACCGTTTTCGGCCCAGTTGTACAACGCCTCCCCCGCCTCCAAATCGAGGATGATACAACCGTACGAAGCGGGTCGCCCCAGCACGTCCGCCCACAACCGCCGCCCGCTCGAAAGCAGCGGCAATCCGTGGATCCCGTTGAGCAGATCGGGTGTGGCGTAATAAATCCCCAGAAAATGCGGCATGTACAGGTCCCAGATCGAAGCGTAGGCGTTGAGTTCGTGCGTCATGACCTGGAATATGCCGGGCATCGTCGGAGAGGAATCGATCCCGGTACTGACGACGTACTCCCGATACAAATCCCCATTCTCGTAGACCCACATCCGCTGTTCGGTGATGCTGATGACGATGCGCTTGCCCATCACGACGGGCAGCTCCAACAACGAGTCTTTCGGCGGCACGACCAGGGTTTCACCGACCCGCAAGCCGCGTCGTGAGAGCATCGGATTCTCCTCGAGCAGCTTCCAGAACGGCATCGACACCTTGAAACCGATCGAAACCAGATTGTCGCCCGAAACGATGACGTAGCTGGTCGGAAGATAGTGGATCAAAATGGGATCGGACGCTTCACCTTCGAGTGCCTGCCCGACGACCACCCGCGCTTCCTCGTGATCGAAACTGCGTTCTTCTCCCAGGGAATCATCCAGCCCCTGGAGATATTCTTCGATTGCCTCCGTTTCGATTCCAATCGAAATACTCGAGATGTTGCGATCCAATGCAACCCAGGAAGCGATCGATTCGCGATCGGGTTTCCATTCAAAGGTTTCATCCGTCACTGGATCGTATGCACGCAGGCTGACGTCCGCGTGCAGCATGCCTTCGAGAGTGTCCGCCGCTTCGGAAGCGTCCACGATTTTCGGTTCGCTGGGTGACGTAACGAGGGGAATCAAGCGACGTTCCGTCAGGATCGCAGATGGGTCCTGCTCGAGCAAAGCGAGGCTGGCCTCGACATCCAATACCCTGCCGAAGCGGCCGGGCTGGTACGCCACGTCACCATTATCAACGGATAACTGCGCTTCGGCGGCGGGAATCGCTACGACCTCGGCCCAGGTTTCGAGTCCGTGTCGAGCCGCGATCTCATCCAGGTAGACCCAGGGCAGCACGTCAGTCGGCTGCCGGAAACCGTGCAGCCAGGTTCCGATCCCCCGGATCAATCCCTGGCCGCGGCCCACAGAGAAAGCTCGCATCGCCGTAGACCGGGCATCCACACCCAAGCCGAAATCGGCCGGTGTGACGACCCACGCCCGATCGGCGTCCGAGCTGTCTACGGCGGTCAGGCGCAGCTCCCGATTCCAAACACGATCCAATTCCTGCGCCGCTCTCTCCAGGCTCAGGCCTTCCAGCGGCATACCGCCGACCGTTACACCGGGCATGATCTGGCCGGATATCTGGCAGGTGAGGTAACCCACCAGAATCACGATGACGGCAATCAGCAGCAGGACGACCCCGATCCCTGCGCACCATCTCGCCGTTTTCACGACCTTCGGCGAGAACGTTGGAGGCGTAAACCGCCTGGATGCCGATTTCGTTGCGGATTTTCTCGTCGTTTCCACGGATGCCCTAACTCGTCAGGAACATCACCACCGATGAAGCGATGTTCATAAATCCTCGCATCATCCAATCATATTCATATTGACAAAGGATGCAAAAAGGCTGCCAATCAAAACTGAATTCATCCCAAATTTACCAAAATGTGAATACTAATCGGAGTCTTTGGTTGAGAGGGGATTGGATTTCCAACGTGGTTTGCCGCCCTTGCCGAGCTTCTCCTGGTACATTTGCCGATCGGCAGCATTGAGTGCTGCGCTGAGTGAGCCCTCGCTCATGATCGTTGCCGAACCTAACGAAAGCGAAAGGGGATTGTCCTCATTCTCGGAGTTGTGGATCTCGACTTCCGCACGCAGCCGTTCGAGTGCAACGTTCACGATGTTTTCGTCCGCGTTGGGAAGCAGCACGGCAAACTCGTCGCCCCCGATTCGTGCGACGACGTCGTCCGCACGGAAAATCTTGCGCAGTACGGCCGCAGAACGGCGTAAAACCTCATCCCCGGCTTCATGACCGCGCGTGTCATTGATCACTTTCAAATCGTCGATATCCACCATGACGACGCTGATGGGATAGAGTTCGTCATGCTCCAATCGCGCCAATTCCTCTTCAAAACACCCACGATTGTATAAGCCGGTGAGCGCATCGTGCATACTCATGTAGCGCAAGCGCTCCTCGGTCTTTTTACGGTTGGTGATGTCCGTCATGACGGCCATTGATCCGACACGGCGGTCGTTCTCATACAACATCGAGCCGCTGACCAGAACCGGGACCCGCGTGCCATCCTTTCGCAGGAGTTCGACTTCATAGCGGTCCGATTCCACCCCTTGACGCCGGCGTTCGTTCGCCGCGTCCACGATGGGCTGTTGATCGGTGGGAAGAAATTTCGTCCAGTGTTTGCCCAACATCTCTTCTTGCGAATATCCCACGAGTTTTACCATGGCCGGGTTGACGAAAGTAATGCGCTCGTTTTCATCGTCGACGACGATTCCCTCCATCAAGCGCTGTACGATGTTCTCGTGGAATTCTTTGAGCTGGCGCAGCTCGATCTCCGCCGTACGCTTCTCGACCGCGCGCCGCAGCGTAAGCAGCAGTTGATCGACGTCGTACGGTTTCTCCAGATAGCTGTAGGCGCCCAGGTTGATCGCTTCGATCGCAGTCTCACTCGAGGCGTGTCCGGTGATCATGATGCATTCCGTCGCGGGAAATCGATCCCGAATTCTCGCCAACAGCTCCAACCCGGACATGTCCTCCATCTTCAAATCGATGAGCGCAACGGCCGGAACTTCATTTTCTATGGCGACCATGGCCGATACACCGCAAGAGGCGGAAATCGGATGAAAACCTTTCGTTCGCAGGATGTCCTCGAGGGTTCTGCGTAAATTTTGATCGTCGTCTACGATCAGGATCGTTTCGTCGCTGCTCATGCCTGCTGCGCTCTTTATGTCATCTGATGGATGTGCATCCTAGAAGATATTCGAACGAAGACATTGTTCATCGGATTCACGAATCACCCACTCTGCTCGTGATGGACGACAGGGAGTACGTGCGGCGAAGAAAAAAGGACGGGCATCGTGTCGGTTCGAAGCTGCACCTTCACAACTGACTATATCACGTTTCGTTCCGATCTCGCAGCGCCCCGGCCAGCACTTCGATCGGGTGGAGCGCCGACTTCCCCGTCGTGTGTTCGATCTGCTCGCGACAGGAAGTCCCTGCAGCACAAACGATCGTATCCGCATCGGCGCTGCGGACGGCGGGCGCCAGGGACATCTCCGCCAGCTTGATCGAGAGATCGTAATGCTCCTTTTCATAGCCGAAAGAACCGGCCATGCCGCAGCAGCTGGAATCGACCTCTTCAACCGTGCAGTTGGGAATCAATTCGAGCATCTGCCGCGTGGCCTCGGTCCCGAAACTCGCCTTCTGCTGACAGTGGCCGTGAAACAACACGTGTCGCGGAGTCGCATCGAATTCGAGTCCCAGGTGACCGTTATTTGCCAATTGAACGAGATACTCCTCCAACAAAAATGTCACGCTTGCGACGTCGTCCGCCGCTTCCCCGGGAACCAGATCCGGATACTCATCCACCAGCATGGCCATGCAGCTCGGCTCACAACCGACGATGGGAATGCCGCGCGCCGCATAGGGAGCCAGCAAACGAACGTTGTGCTGCGCCGCTTTTCTGGCTTCCCCCAGGAAGCCTTTCGACACCGCCGGCCGCCCGCAGCAGACCCGATCCCACAGTATGATCGGTTCACAGCCGGCAGCTTCGAGCACGCGGATGGCCGCCTCGCCGATTCTCGGCGAGTTATGCTCCATGAACGTGTCGTGAAAGAAAACGACCTGCTTCAGGGTCGCCGTGGCCTGGCCGTCGAGCTGCGCTTTGTGCTGTCGATACCAGCGGCTGAAAGGTTGACTGGCGTAACGCGGTAGAGAACGCGCCTTGTGGACACCCAAAACGGTCAGTGCCCACTTGCCCGGCCCGCGCATGAGCGCATTGACCACCGGTGCAAAGGGCTGAGCGAATTTACTCAGCCCAGCGAAGTGGGCGAACAGCCGCGAACGCAGCGATGGCCGGTGTTTTTGATAGTACTGGTATAAGAATTCAGCTTTGAGTTTCGCCATGTCGACGGAAGAGGGACATTCCGACGTGCAGGCGTGGCAGGATAGACACAGATCGAGAACATCGTACAGTTCCTGGGAACTCATTCCCTCCGGACCCAGCAGACCCATCATCGCTGCGCGCAGTGCGTTCGCCCGGCCGCGCGTGCTGTGCGTTTCGTCTCGCGTGGCCTGGAAAGAGGGGCACATGACGCCCTGTTCCAACTGGCGGCACACGCCAGCGCCGTTGCACATTTCCACGGCCCCGGCGAATCCGTGATCCTTGCGAAATTGAAAGACGGTCGACTGTGGCTCGTACGGCGTGGCGTAATCGCTTCCGTAGCGCAGTAAGGACTCATCGTCCATCTTTGCCACGTCGACGACCTTCCCCGGGTTCATCAAACCTTTAGGATCGAAGACCTGCTTGACATCGCGAAAAGCCTGAGTGAGTTCGGGCCCGAAAAGCTTCTCGGAAAATTCACCGCGCGCCATTCCCTCACCGTGTTCCCCACTCGTCGTACCGGAATACGAGATCACCAGTTCGCAGGACTTCTCGGCGATCTGCCGCATTTGCGCTATACCCGTCTTCGTTTTCAGGTCGATCATGGGACGCAGGTGCATGCATCCCGCACTGGCATGGGCATAAACCGCCATCTGGCCCACGCCCACCTCGTGGGCGAAATCGTCGATCTGCGCCACGTAATCGGCCAGATGTTCCACAGGAACGGCGGCGTCCTCGATGAAGGGAATGGGTTTCGCATCCCCGCGCATGCTCATCAAGATACCCAAGCCGACCTTGCGCGTCTGCCAGACAAGTTCTTGTTGGGAGGCATCGGCGAGAATCACCAGCGCACCTTTATGATTCAGCTGACTCAATTTCTTTCGCAAACGCTCGATCCCTGCATCCAGTTCGGCGTCGTCATCCCCTTCGTATTCGACGACCAGCACCATTTGAGGATCACCTTCGATTAAAGTGAGCATTTTACGGTAGTCGCTTCCCGTCCGGGTCAGGTCGAGCAGCATTTTGTCGATCGCCTCGATCGCGGCGGGCTGCGTTTCCAACAAGGGCGGCACGGCTTCCAGGGCCTCGCGCACGTGGTCGTAATGCACCAGGGCGAGTCGTTTCCGCAAGGGCGCTGGGACCAGGTGGAGAGTCATTTCCGTCATCACGCCTAACGTGCCCTCGGAGCCGACGATCAACTTCGCCAGATTGGGTATGGAGTTGCCCGAAAGGTGATTCAGGTTGTATCCGGAGACGCTGCGGAACGTGCCGGGATAATGCGCCTCGATCTCGTCCGCATAGCGCCTGAGGATCACGGGCATTTCACGGTACACCCGTCCCTCGATGCCCGACCGTTGAGAATAGGTCTCCCAGGCTTGCAGGGTAGATTCTCCGAAATGCACCCGCCGGGCATCGGCCAGGACGACGTCCATATCGACGACGTGGTCCACCGCCAATCCGTAGAGGATGGAATGGGCGCCCGAAGCGTTGTTTCCCAGCACGCCGCCCATGGTCGCTCGATCGGCGCTGGCGGGATCGGGGCCGAACATGAGGCCGTACCGTTCGAGACGTTTGTTAAGCTGCCCCAGCGTGATCCCCGGCTGGGTCCGTACGGTACGTGCCTGCGGATCGATCTGCAGGATGCCGTCCATGTGATAGGAGAAATCCAGAATCAAAGCGCGGCCTACGGTCTGGCCGGCGAGACTGCTCCCGCCTCCCCGGGGCAAGACCGGAACGCCATGTTTGCCGGCGACCTTCACCGCAGCGACGACTTCGTCGGCGTCACGCGGCAGGACTACACCGTAGGGCATGATCTGGTAGATGCTGGAGTCGGTGCTGTAGAGCAGCCGCGTCATGCGATCGAAGGACGCCTCCCTGACGACGCGTTTCAGATCGTTGATGAATTCCTGGCTTGCCTCAAATGAATCGTCTCGAATCATTGTACGTCTACCTACTATACAACCGGAGGCAGTTGACTGCCTCCCATGAATTCAGGTATTTTGCTTTAACCCAAGATACTGATATTCTAACGCATGAATTCGGTCAGCAGGAATACGTCTGCGGCGCTCACCAGGTAAGAGGCCGCCACGGATGCAGACTGCCGTCGAGATCGCATGGAGGTGCATCAAACCCATGCCGCATACGATTCTGGTCGTGGATGACGAAACTGCTATCGTCGAGTTACTGAGCTACAACCTGGAGAAAGCGCACTACGGCGTGCTCGTGGCACGCGATGGGATAGAAGCACTCCGCCTGGCTCGCGAGCGGAGACCCGATCTGGTCATCCTCGACTTGATGCTGCCCGGCCTGGACGGCCTCGAAGTATGCCGCGAAATCCGCAAACACGGCGACACGCCCATCATCATGCTCACCGCACGCAGCGAGGAGGTGGACCGCGTCGTGGGCCTCGAACTCGGCGCCGACGATTACGTCGTCAAACCCTTCAGCGTGCGGGAACTCATGGCGCGTATCAAGACCGTTCTGCGACGGACAAAAGCCCAGGCTCAACCTTCGGGCGGTACCTTACGCGCGGGGGATTTGTCCTTACGCCCGCAAGAACACGAAGTCCATTGGCGGCAGATCCCCGTCGAACTGACTCCCCTGGAGTTCGATTTGTTGGAGACGTTAATGCAGCATGCGGGACAAGTGCTGACGAGGGAACAGCTCCTCAGCCGGGTATGGGGATATGACTATCACGGTGATTCACGCGTCGTCGACAGCGCCATCAAACGCCTGCGCGCCAAGCTGCGCAAAGCCGGTGCCGGATCCGCGCCTATCGCAACCGTGCGGGGAGTCGGGTATCGGCTGGATCGGGAATGAACGTCGTGGATCGAAGGGTTCGCCCGGTAAGCTTGTGGTTACCCACCCAGACTACCCGGCGCAGATGCGTGCGCGTGCGTGTTGACACACTTCTGACACATGCGGCTGCTACAATGTGGGTCCAATGTTCCGATCGATTCGCGCTCGTCTGATCGCCTCCTACCTGCTCGTGGTCCTGCTGGCGATGGGAATCGCTGCCGGTTTGGCCTGGGCGGCGCTCGATCGCGCCTTTCTGGGCATGCTGCGCGAGAATCTGCAGGTCGAGGCCTGCCGCCTGGCGGAAGCTATCGAACTGGTGAAAAGCGGCGGCCAGACTACGCTCAACAACCCCGTACAGCAAACCATCCCAGGTGCATACTCCCCCAGCGCCAACGTCCAGCCCGGATATCACGAGTGCATCATCGACAACGAGGGCACGGTGATCTCGCTTGGACAATCCACCGTCCAGACGGACGCAGTGCAAAAACAAATCGACGAAGGATGCCAGAGTCCGGCGATCCTCGGCCGCAGCGAAATCCAAAGCGTGCTGAGCGGCGAACCGGCGACGGCGGTCCGCACTTACGATTGGGCGCCGGACCAGCGCGTGCTCTACGCCGCCTGCCCCGTTCGCCTGGAGAACGGGAACATCGGCGGTGTGTATTACATCGCCAGCCCGGTGCCGCGTTTGAGCCTGTCGCTCTTTCCGACGTATTTCGGAACACAGGCGTTGGGCAGCATCCTCATCGCAGTCGTTCTCACCGGAATCGCGGGCGCTTTGCTGGCGCGCACCCTGACGCGGCCGCTGCAGCGCCTCACCCGGGCAGCCACCGGCATCACCCGGGGTGAAACGGTTTCTCCCATTCCCCCCGCCTCGACCACGGAATTGAACCGCCTGGGCGAGGCGTTCAACACCATGAACAGCAACCTATCCCTGGCACTCGATGCCCTGGCCGTACAAGCCCGCCAGCGGGAAGTCATCCTGCACGGCATCGCTGACGCCGTCGTCGCAGCCGACGCTGACGGCGATACCGTTCTGGCCAATCCGGCGGCGTCCGTGCTGCAAGAATTCGCTGCGGATTCTCTGCAGCAGGTGATACGAGATACGTTGGCTGGCGATGCGGCACGGACCACAGAAATAACCGCTCGGGATCAGGTGTTTGAGATATTGACCGCCCCGCTGCATGACGAAGATGGACGCATCAGCGGTGCCGTTGCCGTCGGCCACGACATCACCGCCTTTCGCCAGTTGGTGCGGCTGCGCACCAACTTCGTCTCCGATGTGTCCCACGAACTGCGAACGCCGTTGACCGCCATCAAGGGCCTCGTCGAGACCCTGCAGGACAGCGCCGCCGACGACAGGGCTGTGCACGAACGCTTCTTGAATACGATTGCATCGGAGACGGAACGTCTGATCGGCCTCACGAACGATTTGCTCTTGCTTAGCCGGGCGGACACCGGACGGCTCACCCTGGATCCGGCGCCGTTGGAATTGAGCGACGCCGTCGAACGCGCGGTGAGTCAGTTGGTGGAACGCGCAAAAGAGAAGCGGATCGAAGTCGACATTGTGCCCGCCGAAGCGCCCACTCGCGTCCTCGCCGACGCCGACCGCATCCATCAAGTCCTCGTCAACCTGCTCGATAACGCCATCAAGTTCACCCCCTCTGCAGGCCGAATCCGCATCACCTTCGGCCGGTCCGGCGACCACGTCTCCTGTACGATTCAAGATTCCGGCCCCGGCATCCCCACCAAAGAGATCCCCATGCTCTTCGAACGCTTCTATCGCGGCGACCGTGCCCGCGCCCGCGGCGAGAACGAAAGCGGCACCGGCCTGGGCCTGGCGATCGCCAAAACGATCGTGGAAGCGCACGGCGGCCGCATCTGGGTCGAGAGCCGGCCCGTCGATGGTGCGGCTTTCACCTTCACCCTGCGCTGGGAGCCGAACGCCGCCACGTAGCGGACCCTCCTTCATACTGCCACCAATCTGCCTCGTTTTCACCTGCAAACTGCCATGTTGAATCGATAGGGTGGAAGCAAACGAAACCGCCACAGGAGCAGCGCCGCGAAAACGGCGCGTGGCGAAAGGAGCTGCAGATATGAAACCGGCGTCCATTCTTCTCGTAGGTTTTACCGCCCTGGGGGTTTTCCTCTTGCCCTCCAGGACGTCAACGAACGTCGAAACCCAGACACCGCGCACGATCACCGTCAGCGGGGAGGCGGAGATCCGCGTCGTCCCAGATGAAGTCCAGATCACGCTGGGGGTTGAAACATGGAGCGAAAGGCTGGACAGCGCCAAACACGAGAACGACTCCCGCGTCGAAGCCGTGATCGACACCGCAAAGGACTTCGGTGTCGAACCGCAGCACATCCAGACCGACCACATCAGCATCGAGCCGACGTACGAATCTTACAGCTACACTTCGATGCGCATCGTCACCGGCTACTTCGTACGCCGCACGATCGTCGTCACGCTGCGCGACATCAGCGTGTTCGACGATTTACTCTCGGAAGTCGTCGAATCGGGCGCGAATTACGTACACGGGATCCAATTCCGCACCACGGAGCTTCGCAAGCACCGCGACGATGCCCGCGAATTGGCGATCAACGCCGCACGGGAAAAAGCGGTGGCGCTCGCCGGGGAATTGGATCAATCCATCGGCCTGCCCAACAACATCCGCGAAGATCAGGTAGGTTGGTGGTCCTGGTACTCGTCCGGCTGGTGGGGCGCACGCTACGGCGGCACGATGAGCCAGAACGTGATCCAGGAATCGACTCAGGTTTCCACGATGAGCGACGACGGCATGGCCCCGGGTCAAATATCCGTCACGGCGCGGGTCACCGTCGTGTTCGAACTGAATTGAACCCTCGATCCGGAGGGCGGCCGGTCCTTTCCCCAGTGGCGGGGACGTTCATCCCTTCGAGGGAAAATAGGGGCGCAGTTTCGCAGCCAGGTTCGAGATCGGCATTGTCTGCAGCCACACACGGCCGGGGCCTTTGAGCGAGGCCAGGAATAGGCCTTCGCCTCCGAAGAAGATATTCTTCACGCCCTTGACGCGCATGATGTCGAAATCGACCGTCGGCTCGTACGCGGCGACGTGCCCGGGATCGACTTGCAGCAACTCGCCGGAGGCCAGGGTGTATTCGCGCAACTCGCCGGGAATTTCCAAAAAGACGACGCCCGGCCCGGTCACCTTCTGCAGGATGAACCCTTCCCCGCCGAAGAGGCCGGCCCCGAGTCGCTTGCGGAAGAACATCTCCAATTGGGCCGATCCTTCCGCGCACATGAAAGCATCCTTCTGGCAGATGAGGGTTTGTCCGCTGGCAAGTTGAACGTCCAGTACCTTTCCCGGCGCTTCGGGTGTAAAGACGATCAACGCCTCGCCAGCCCGGCACGTATATGTGGTCATGAAGAGTGATTCTCCGGCCAGGGCGCGGCCGAGTCCCTTCATCAAACCCCCGCGCGTGTCGGTTTTCATGTCGATTTCGCCGCGCATCCAGGCCATTCCACCGGATTCGGTGTACATGGATTCTCCCTGCCCCAGATGTACATCGACGCTCTGCATCACTTGTCCGATCACTTCGTATCGCATCGTTCACCTCCTGTGATGTGTACGGAACCTCTCACTTATTCGACGATTTCGATGTAGCGATCCAACGCTCGCGCGCCCACAAACGGCACGAAACCATACGAGCGCGACGTTTGGAGGATCCAGATAATGTTTTCCACTTCAAGCGCATAATCCACGCTGAATACGACCAATCCCTGGCTGCGGGCGAAGGATAATTCTTCCAGGTACTCCTCACTGCTACCGTGCAGCGTACCGTCCGGATAATCGTCGTACTGCCGGCGGCACGCAGTTGACAGACTTTCCCGATAGGCACGCGTATCGATTTCGTCCGCCGTGCGCGGCAGTGGACAATCCCCCTGCGGCCGGTTATCAACGCCGCCATCGAACCACACGTGGGCGACGGCATCGATGCTCCGGCGGAACTCTTCATCTGCGACAAGGTCTGCCGGATTTTGCGCCACGATCACACAGCGCGCACAAGCCTGCCGAATTGTTTCGCTGATCGACCCTACCCAGGCGATCATTTCGGATTTTGCGTCCACCGCATCACGACGGGCAGCCTCTGTCACGATTTCGTCTTCGTACGCCGCCACCCAATCCAGATACACCCCATCGTAGTCCATGTCTAAAACCTGACGCAATAGTCCGTCTTCTCCCATCCAGATCGATTGCCATTCGTCATTCCAGAAGGCCACCGGGAAGTCGACCGCCCAACCAACCGGATCGTCCCCGAGAATCCAATCCGGATCGCCAATCCGCCAATCATCATTCCAATACGTGCGGAAGGATTCCGCTTCGGCGATGTCGATGTAAGCGAGCACCAGCTTCGGATGCGAAGCGTCATGCAGGCGTTCGATCACCTGTGCCACGGGAAAGTCCTCGCGATCGATCTCGAAGGGGACGTAATCGAGCACCACCATGTCGTACGGGGACGCGGCAATCTGCTGCAGAAGGTCCTCATCGAGTTCGCTGTCGAGCAAATAGAGCCAATGTTTCACGGCCGCCAATCCGGCGATTCCCTCACCCGGCGAATCGGTGATCTGTGATGGACGGATCGTGCTTCCGGTATCTACCTCTTCGTTGGGAGTGACCAGCATAACGGGATGCGTTGCTTCCCCTCCCTGTGAGCAGCCAGTTAAAATGACGAAGAAAAGAACGATGATCTGGAACGGATAGGGGCAGCGAGTCCGAATCGTTTTCACGGTCACCTTCCTTTGATACACAATCCGGTGAGTTC
>JARRPX010000048.1 GCA_037382465.1 Anaerolineales bacterium
TGTCTACTATCATGATTTGGTTCAGCTAGAACACTCGACCTACAACGTGTATTTACTCGCCTCTACGTACAGCTTGGGAGGAAATTATGGGTGTGCATTTACGTGGTACCAAAATGTGGCACTAGTAGCGGAGAACGATACGACAAGCGTATATACGGACCTTTATAAAGAAGGTGCCGAGGCAGGACTTGAGAGTATTCGTGAATTCGCTGATACAGTTGGGGGTTTTCCAGAGTGTAATGTCAGATGAATTGGCCTCGTTTCTTTCTCCAAGAAGTGCTTGTGTGTGTAAATCTGAGTCGTCTGCTCGCATATAAATTGGATACTGATTCGCTATTTTCACTACGCTAAATTGAACTGAATCGCACTCGAGCGATGCAAGTCGGGTTGCCCTGCGCTGATACCCTGGCCGAGATGTGTTGGATACGAAATTGCCCGCCTCCGTCATTCCATTCGACCTTTTTTTGATTTGTACATATGCACATAATAGGAGTCGATTTGATCCTTTCCAGATAATGTCGCTGGATTCGACGGAAGTGGAAGAATGGTCTTAATCGAATGTTAATACCTCTTCCCGAGAAAATAGATCAAAATTGAGAAAGGCCGGATTGATTCATCCACATTGGGAGGAGAAATAAGAGATGAATGTAATGAATACTGTATTACCGTTTACTTCCAGCATCATCAGTTTTATCTTCGCATTTCTTATACTCAAGCGCTACACAGCCCGGCGAGGTCCGCATCTACTGCTCTGGGGCATCGGTATGATCTTCTACGGTATCGGTGGGTTCTGCGAGGGATATTACGGCGCTTTCGGTTGGAATGATTTGATTTTCCGTATGTGGTATCTGTTTGGCGCAATCCTGGTGGCTGCCTGGTTGGGGCAGGGCACCGTCTACTTGCTGGCGAAGCGAAATTGGGCGAATGGCTTAATGGTCGTGCTCGCTCTCGGCTCGCTGTACGGATTGATACGTGTCTTTGGCGCAGAACTTGACCCAACGCTGATGACGACGAGCTTGCATACCGGCAGTGAAATGAGCGGTCACGCCATCATCACGCCGGGCGTGCGAACGCTGACGCCTTTCTTCAACATATACGGCACGTTGACATTGGTGGGCGGTGCGGCCTGGTCGGCGTGGATTTTCTGGCGAAAGCGTGTGCTGCTGCACCGGACCATCGGCAACATCCTCATCGCCGTCGGCGCGATGCTGCCAGCATTCGGCGGGACGTTCAGCCGCATGGGACTGAGCGGTGCGTTGTACCTGAGTGAATTGCTGGGGGCCGTTTTGATGTTCGTGGGCTTCCTGCGCGCCATCACACCCATGGGCGCGATGGCGCCGCAGCCCGATCCGGTCGTCTGATCCGCTGTTCTGTAAAGAGGGTCTGAATCATGCCCTTTAGCCTCGACCGTCAACCCGATGACGATGAGTTGGAGTGTGCTCGCTGCGGTGCCTATTTTCACTATCAATTGACCCGCTGTCCCAACTGCGGTGTGAATATCTACGAGCCGGATATTGCCGGGGAAACCGCGGAGCGGGATCGGATCGACGACGCCAGGGAATCCGGTGTCGGTTTGTTTCGTAAACTTGACGACTTTGTGCACAGAATATTGCGCAAGCCGTACCGCATAGACGAAGTCTTCGGAAGCGCGATCGATCAGGCCGTCTTGTACGACGATCTTCTGCAGAAAGTGGGCGGTGACAAGTCGGTCGTTGAGCGGCTGCTGGCGTTCGAGCAGCAGAGACGGCCCGACGGCACGCGCTTCGATTGGCTGAAAAATGCAATTCAGCGCTGGGAGCTGGATAATCGAACTTCGGACAGCGTGGAAAAGTGACGCCTCGAGTACACATTTATAATTTTCCTATCCAACTTCTGGTGTAAGCTAAAATCCATCGATCGCAGGATGACGCGCAGGAACCGGGGTTTTACACTTTCCTCATCTTATTGGTTCCAGGAGGAAAGATGAACAGCCCGGTAATGGAAAAATCCACTGTATTGCGTCGTCTGGCGATCGTGATCATTCTTTTGCTTCTACTCATCGGACCGAATTTCGGTCCAATCCCTTCGCTGCTGCAGCAGCATCTATCCATCGAGACGTCGGTCCTCGTACTGCTGACCTCTTTTGGGATCGGCTTTTGTATCATCATCGCTGTGATGCTGCGTATGAGCGGTGGAACGCCTTTGCGCGAGTTACTGCGTTCGCTGGGGCTCGGCGCTCCCTCCCGTACGGCAGCGAACATCGCCGGTTTGGTGTTGGGTTTGGTATGGGGTGTATTTTTCCTCACCGGCATTTTCCAATTCGACCCCGACGCCAACATCGCCCAGATCAGCGTTTTGCGCGTGGTGGCTGCTTTGCTCGCGGCTGGGGGCGCCTTGCTTGAAGACTTCGTCACGCGCGGTTTCCTGATGAATCAAATGCGGCGTATCGATGTTCCGCAATGGGCGCAGGTCCTGGCATCCGCCCTGGTTTTCGCCCTGTATCATACGATTTGGGGATTCAACATCATTTCATTCGTGTTCAGCGTGGTTTATGGTCTCTTGCTCGGCGGATTGTTCCTGTGGGGGAAACGGAGTCTTACGCCCGTGATTTTGGGGCACAGTCTGGCCGTGCTCATCAGCGAGCCGTTTGCCACGATGATGATCTTCATGGCAGCAGGCATGTAGATATCCATCCGGTCGATTGAAACCGACTGACCTCTGGATTCTTTGGGAGCCCAGAGGTCATGGATTTATCATACGCAAATGGACAATCGTCAGTCGGAACCGAAGCGCGACGTGTGGGAGCAGTGGGATTGGGTGTGGCACGTGTGTGCCTACGCGTTTCTGGGGCTGAATGCGGCATTCGATCTGGCTGGCGATTTCCCCACCGAGCCTATCTGGCTCTTTCTCGGCCTTTCAGCGCTGCTGGCAATCTGGTACTTGCCGTTTGTCGCCGTGCCCATCACGCGTTGGTGGAATTTTCCCGGGCGCGGGGTGCTGTATTTTCTTCTTGGTTGGGCATTGTGGACAGGTCTGCTTGCCTTGAACGAGCGTTCCTTGATGCTGGCGGCGATGTTCTACCCCATGATTTTCAGCCGTTTTCCCATCCGCTGGGCGGTTGCCGTGGCTTTTACGCAGACGTTAGGTTTGTCTGCGCTTTTCCTGCTTCTCTACAACCCGGAGCATTGGCTCATCACCCTTTTGATCGCATTCGGGATTCTGGCGGCCGCGATCCTGATCGGGTTGTTTATTTCCGCGCTGGTTAATCAGAGTTTGGAACGTCAGCGCCTTCTGGATGAATTCACGAAGGCCCGTGCTAGTCTGCTGAAAATGGAGCGCGAGGCGGGGGAGCTGGCTGAGCGTCAACGCCTGGCGCGTGAGATCCATGACACACTCACGCAGCAATTCACTTCGATTATCATGCATTTGTCCGCGGCGGGTTTAGGTGATCCGGATGCGGCACGGGTCCGTGTGCAGCAGGCTGAGCGGGTTGCGCGTGATGGGCTCGATGAAGCACGCCGTATGATCTGGGGGATGCGCCCAGAGCAACTCGAAAACGCTTCGCTGGTCGAAAGCCTCGAAGAGTTGGTGGCGCGCTGGTCGGTTGAGAACGGCATCAATGTGGCGATAACCGTCACGGGGACCCCCAGACCGATTGACCCTTCCATCAACACCGCATTACTGCGCATCTCCCGTGAAGCGTTGCACAACATTCAGAAACACGCCTGCGCAAAGAACGTCAACATCACGCTCTCCTATATGTCCGATGCCCTCGCATTGGATGTGGCAGACGACGGCCGGGGTTTTCGTCATCCACAGGAGCGGCGCGGCTTTGGTTTCAAGTCCATGCGTGAACGTGCGCAGGAGCTCGGTGGTGAGCTGAACATCGAGAGCGAACCGGGCAGGGGCATGAAAGTCGCCGTATCGATACCCCTGGCGGAGGTGACATGACCGTTCGGATCGTCATCGCCGACGACCATCCCGTTGTCCGCAGCGGACTGCGTGCGCTTCTGGCCTCCCAACCGGATTTTGAAATCGTCGCCGAAGCTGAAAACGGCGAGGAGGCTTCGACGTTGTCTGTCTCTCACAAGCCGGACGTTATCTTGATGGATCTGCAAATGCCCGTGATGGACGGCCTGACTGCCATACAGAACATCCTTGCGCTGCAGCCTGAAATCAATATCTTGGTGCTCACCACTTACGACAGCGATGCGGATATCGTACCCGCCATCGAAGCCGGCGCCACGGGCTATCTCCTCAAGGACGCACCGCCCGAATCGCTTTTTCGTGCCGTGCGCAGTGCGGCGCAGGGCGAGGTGGTCCTTGCACCAAGCGTGGCGGATAAGATAACTCGCCGGCTGGCTCGATCCGCGATGGATTCGTTAAGCCTGCGCGAGATCGAGGTGCTGGATCTGGCAGCAAAAGGAAACTCGAACCGGGAAATTGCGGACACGCTGCACATTACCGAGGCGACGGTTAAATCTCACTTTGTCCACATCTTCACCAAATTGGGGGTCAGCGACCGCACAGCTGCGGTAACCGCCGCGCTGAAGCGCAAGATCATCCGCCTCGACCATTGAGTCGATAGCGCGTCGTCTATCCCATACGGGACGAGAATCAACATCTTCTGCGTAAAATCTGTGGATAACTACTGGTTTCTTGTGGAAAAGCCCGGCGTATGTGTGGAAAACTTCAGCCCGTCAAATCGCGGCCAGCAGATGCAAAGTCGCGCCCCACAGCAGCCCGCCAACGATGATCGCCGTTCCCCAAATTGCGTATGCCAGGGGACGATCTTCGTCGCGACGGTAGAACCAGGTGCCTGTGAGCAGGTCCAGGAACCAGCAGAAGACTCCGATCATCGGCAGGAGAAGCAGGCGCCCCGGCGGCGCGTACGGATCGGGATTGCCGAGTGCATCGAATCCGAAAGGCACGCTTGCGGGCAGCATTCCGGCGCGCAGCGCTAAATAACCGAAGAGTAGAAGGGAGGCTGCGATTCCGCTGAGCACCAGGAAACGCGATCGGACGTCGCTCCACATGCGCGCGAATATAAAATCCGGCCGTTGGGAGACGGCCGGGATCGCTTCCAGAGATCCCAGCCTCACCGTGTCGACGAAGTGTTTCTGGAATTCCTGCGGATTGGGTGGGGATATGGCGAAAACCCGCGCGTCGGTGGTGAGCAAAACAATCCCTTCCGAATTGCGCGTGGCGAAGAACTCGATCGGAGCACCATTCTCCGCGTCGAGATGCCCGACGACACAACCCGGCCAGCGAAAACCGATTTCGGGGTTGAGATTCTCGTATTTGACAGAGGCCAATTCGACGCCGCGAATTTCAGCGATGGGAATCTGTTCGTACGCGAACCCCCACGTCAGGTAAAAACCTTCCCGGTCCAGCCGGTAACGCGCAGACAAGAGGCCGTAGATGCGGTAGCTTACCAGAAAGGACAAGGGCACACCGATGACCGGCAGCAGGACCCAGAGGATGATCCACGCAGACATCGTGGCCCGGGCGAGTTGGACGATGCCCAGCACCGTGGCCGCCAGAAGGAGCAGCAAGAACGTTATTCCCAGGGTCAGGCCGAGTTTTCGATTCGGTATGAAAATCATCGTCTTTTTAGCGTGGAATTCCTATGTATACCGTTGACGAACTGGCAGGATCTTTTCCACGAACGCGGATCGTTCGAGCGAGAAAATCCCGCCTCTCGGGCGTTTTCAAATTCGATTCGTCAGCGGTAGACCGGCTCGTTCCAGTGGCGGTATTTCTCGACTTTGCCATGCACGACGTCGGCGTAGAGCGCTTTAAGCTTGGCCGTGATCGGCCCCATCTTGCCGTCCGCGATCGGATGGTGATCGACCAGGGTGATGGCAGTGACCTGCGCGGCCGTGCCCGTCATGAAAAATTCGTCGCAGAGGTAGACTTCTGTGCGGTCGATCGGGCGCTCGATTACTTCGACGCCCAATTCTTCGCGCGCCAGGAGCATGATCGAACGCCGGGTGATGCCTTCGAGGATGTTTTCCGTAACCGGCGGTGTGATCAGCACGCCGTCTCGAACCATGAACACGTTTTCCGCACTGCCCTCCGAGACGTGGCCTTCGTTGGTTAAAACGAGCGCTTCGTCGAAACCGGAGCGCAAGGCATCGGTCTTTACCAGTGCCGAATTGACGTAAGCGCCGCTGATCTTGCCTCTGGCCGGTATGGCGTTGTCATCGATACGGCGCCAGGATGAGAAGGTAACGTGTGCGCCTTCGTCTTTCTCGACATAGCGGCCGAAGGGAACCGAGTAGATACAGAGATCGTCGCGGATGTCGTGCAGTTTGACGCCGACAACCTCCTCCGCCTTGTAGATCAGCGGCCGGATGTACACATCCTGGCGGTGTTCCTCCTTCCGTAAAAGGTCGAGCACGATGTCGCGCAGCTCTTCGGGCGTTTTATCGATTTTCGCGACCAGGAGTTTCGCTGAATTCAACAAGCGTATGAAGTGATCGATAGGACGGAAGACGAAAAGCTGCTTCTGGTCGTCGTTCCAATACGCCCGAATCCCCGCGAATGCCGCCGTTCCGTAGTGCAGCGCATGGGTCATGATGCCCACTTTCGCTTCCGAATAAGGCACGAGTTTACCTTCGAAATACGCAAATTTGGGAAGAGCCACTGTTGTTTCCTCCTGGCAGAACCGTGATCTTCGAGCTTCACAAGATGAGGAAATTATAGAACGGGCGTTGGCTGACTTCAAGCGATCCGCGCTACGTCCAACCTACGATCTGTGCGCCCGCGGTGGATGGGATATCTGGAAGATGGCGCGCGAAGCTACGAAAAAACCGCTCGTCTATTAAGACGAGCGGTGTATTTCGTCCGGGATAAAGGTTAGGCTTCGCGGAATTCACCTTCGACAACGTCACCCTCTTCTTCCGGTCCGCCGCCGTCCGGAGCCGCTCCACCCGTAGAAGGGCCTCCCTGTTGTGCGTAGAGTTGTTGGCTCAGGGCGTAGCTCGCTTGTTGAACTTCTTCGGTCAACTTCTTGATCTTAGCCATGTCGTCGCCCTGCAGCGCGTCATGCAGTTCCTTGATCTTCGCTTCGATGCTCTCCCGATCGCCTGCGGGGACTTTGTCGCCCAGTTCCTTCAAGGCCTTCTCGGCCTGATAAGCCATGGTGTCGCCTGCGTTGCGGGCTTCTGCCATTTCGCGCCGCTTCTCATCTTCGGCGGTGTGTTTCTTGGCTTCGTCCACCATTCGTTCGACGTCGTTATCGTCGAGGTTGGTCGACGCCGTAATGGTGACTTTTTGCTGCTTGCCGGTGGCTTTGTCCTTCGCCGTCACGTTGAGGATGCCGTTGGCATCGATGTCGAAACCGACTTCGATCTGCGGGATGCCGCGCGGGGCCGGCGGGATACCGTCCAGCCGGAAGCGTCCCAGGGTCATGTTGTCGTTCGCCATCGGACGTTCCCCTTGCAGAACGTGAATGTCTACCGCCGTTTGGTTGTCGTCCGCCGTGGAGAACACCTCTTTCTTCTCGATGGGGATCGTGGTATTTCTGTCGATCAACGTGGTCATCACGCCGCCGAGGGTCTCGATTCCCAGAGATAGAGGAGTGACGTCGAGCAGCAATACATCCTTGACCTCACCCGCCAGCACGCCTCCCTGGATGGCTGCACCTACCGAAACCACCTCGTCGGGGTTGACGCCTTTATGCGGGTCCCTGCTCGTCAGGGATTTCACCAATTCCTGAATCATGGGCATGCGGGTTGCGCCGCCGACAAGGATCACCTCATCGACCTTGTCCGCCTGGATGCCCACGTCCTTCAAGACGGCTTGGAACGGCTTCTTGACGCGTTCGACCAAATCCTCACTCAACTGCTCGAATTTGGCACGCGTGATCTTCACTTGCAGGTGTTTCGGACCAGAAGCGTCTGCCGTGATGAAGGGCAGGTTGACTTCCGCTTCCGTCACGGTGGAGAGTTCGATCTTGGCTTTTTCGGCAGCCTCGCGCAGACGTTGAAGAGCCTGACGGTCTTCGCGCAGGTCGATGCCCTGTTCCTTCTTGAATTCATCAGAGATGTAGTTGAGAATGCGATGATCCCAATCGTCGCCGCCCAGGTGCATGTCGCCGTTGGTCGCGCGCACCTCGACGACGCCGTCACCGACGTCCAACAGACTGACGTCGAACGTGCCGCCACCCAGGTCGAAGACCAGGATGGTTTCGTTGCCTTTCTTGTCCATACCGTAGGCCAATGCGGCCGCAGTCGGTTCGTTGATGATGCGCATCACTTCCAAACCGGCGATCTTGCCTGCGTCCTTGGTGGCCTGACGCTGGGAATCGTTGAAGTATGCCGGAACCGTGATGACGGCTTTGGTTACTTTTTCTCCCAGGTATGCTTCCGCATCGTTCTTGAGCTTGGCCAGGATCATGGCCGAAATTTCTTGCGGTGTGTAGTCTCGGCCGGCGGCCGGGATCTTCACGCGCACGTCGTCCGACGGACCTTTGACGACCTCATAGGAAACCATCTTGCGTTCGGTTTCGACTTCGTCATATCGCCGGCCCATAAAGCGCTTGATCGAGTATACGGTGTTCTCCGAGTTGACAACCGCCTGGCGTTTCGCGGTCTGTCCCACCAGCCGTTCACCGTTGCTCGTGAAGGCCACGACGGAAGGACAGAGTCGACCGCCCTCGGCGGTGGTGATCACTGTAGGATCGCCGCCCTCCATCACGGAAACGACGCTGTTCGTTGTTCCTAGGTCAATGCCTATGATCTTCGACATGAATTTCACCTCACAATTTCAAATGTCCTCACGCTGAAATGATACTCGATTTTCACAAGAGGAGTATTAACAAGATGTTGGAGACTCGTTGGAAATTACTTTCCGAGTGTCAATTCTGCTGCGGTGTGCGCCACCGGCATGTCGTTCACCCTCCTTTGCTTGCGACAACTCCGAAGGCATCGAAGCGGCGCTTCACCCGGATGAATCCCGCCTCCCTTAATCGCTGAACTACACCGCCCCCCACGCTGCGACCCGAGCGGCTGGCCAGATCACCCACGTAATGGAAAATCTTCCCCCCGGATTTCAATACGCGCAGCATCTCCCGGTAGAAATCTCGGGAATACAGATCTCCCGCCAGTCTGAAGGTGGGCGGATCGTGAAGGAGCCAGTCGAAGGAAGATGACTCGAATTGCTCGATCGCCTCGTATGCGTCCTCGATCCTGCGCTCGATCTTCGGATCGTGGAACAATTCGCGGGACCACGGATTGCGCCGCGCCACATCCACGACGGCGGGATCGAGTTCGATGCTGACGACGCGATCGACGCGCCTGGCGAGTGCGATGGCCGTGTAGCCCAAGCCCGTGGCCGTGTCGAGCGCCAGTCCGCCCCTGGGGTTCAATGCCCCGATCTTCAGTCGCGTGTCCTGCAAGGGATCGACGTCCTTGATGCGGTGCATGGGAAAACCGGCCAGCAGCATCGTAGGTGCCCCCGCGGTCGGCATCAGGCTGACGGCGCGCCCGGTGGTTTGGGAGAATGCCTGGATTTTTTGCACCCCGTCTTCAAGCAGTTGAAAGCAGCCCATCTTCGATTTCAAGATCTTGTCCGCATCCTGCCAACTTAACATCCGGCCGGAGGGAAAATGGATGCCCTCTGGCTCGATTCGCACCTCGACCGTCGATAAGCCGAGATCGGGTGAAACCACAACCCGCGGATCCCCCGCTTGTTTCGCCTGAACGATGATCTCGATTTGCCGAAAGGATAGTACGATCAATTTGGTCCGCCTCGGAGCATTTTCCATCCCAAGTGTATCCCATCCGGGTTGTATACTCGATATGAATCATGGCAGACGCCACGAAGAAAAACGAAGCTCGAAATGAATACCGCCGGCGGGTGAAGTAAGATTCGGGTTTCGTTCGGCATCAAAATATACGAGAGGAGTGACGATGTCAGAGCTGCAAACCTTTCGCAAAGAAAAGGACGAATTCTTCCTCACCAGTCCGCACAGCCCGCTGACTGCGGATCAAAAGGCTTCGTTCAGCGGGTTGCTGTACTTTCCGGAGAACGAGGCGCTCAACCTCGATGTAGATATTGAAAGTTTCCCCAAAGGAGATGAGATTCAAATCCAGACCAATACGGGTGACGTGCAGCAATATGAACGCTTTGGCCGCTTCACGTTCGAAGTCGACGGCGAATCTGCGTCGTTGACCATCTACGTCAATCAAAGCGGGTACTTCCTGCCCTTCGTCGATTCTTTGGCTGGAGAGGAAACCTACCCGGCCGGGCGCTACCTGGAGCCGGAGCCTCAGGCGGATGGGCGTTTCCATATCGATTTCAACATGGCCTACAACCCATACTGTGCCTACGGCCCGCATTGGTCTTGTCCCATTACGCCTGCCGAAAATCGATTGAACGTGCCCATACGCGCCGGAGAGAAGATTTTCGAAGCACATTAGTGAATGAATCGGTAATTTCCCGGCTGGTTGTCTCGGTGAGATGCTGCTGGATATCGCTTAACGTGTGGCGAATGTGGCACGTGTAGCGATTTTGCCGCGCGGGAAGTGTTGACCGATCTGTAACCTCGCGCAGCGCCGGAGCCGCATTCTTTAGAGCACTTCCCTTTGCCGAAAATTCTTTCCACAAGTGCATACTTCGGATCGTCTATGGATGTTCGAAAGCGCGTGTCTGATTGTGACGCTGACCGCCACTCCGGCGATTTTAAGCCAATTGATGAAGCTTCGCCGCTGGCCGTAGTCCGCACGCAGCACGTAATCATCGCGCTCGATGATGTCCAGGATCGTCTCGAAGCGTGCGCAGTACCAATAGCCCGCAATCTTACAGCGCAGGACCGATAGCTGATCCAGATACTGCTTTCCTTTGGAGAAATACACCCGCGCCAGCTCGACCCGGTTTCGCACCCAGGCTCGAAAGGCCGGATTGCCTACATCCTCGAGATTCAAGTCGTGATCGTCGATGTATTCGGTGGGAATGTTGATATATCCCTCGGAGATATCGGAGCGCATGTCGCGCAGCATGTGGGTGATGTGTGCGGCAGTCGCTGCGAGATATCGATTCTCCCCATCCGGATAGGCGTGTTCGTTGCAGACGAAATGCTGGATGGCGTCCGTCACGGCGGTTCCCAGCCGTGAGGCGTACCATTTGAGTTCTTCCTCCGAGATCGTCCGCCCTTTCCGTAGTGCGTCGAACTCGATGATGGCAAAGAAATTGTGAATGAAAGATTTCAACCCGCTGTTTTCGCGCTTGTCGTTCTGGATGAGATCCGCAATCATCGCTTCTTCCGGCGACAATCCGTCCACCAGCCGCATGCCGTAGAGATCTGTGATCAATTGCTTCTGTCGAGCAACGAACGCCATTCGCTCGGATTGGGACGAGGAGAACTCATCGACAACGTCATCGGCCCAACGAAAATAGGCATAGGCCTTCAGACAGTCGTCCGCCAGGGTTTTGTCCGCCAGAAAGCATGCCGTGTAATAGGATTGTTTGCTGCTTTTCCGCGTTATCGAATGTGCGAGCTGTGCGGTGTCAACCAACGTGACCTTCCTTTCCCGATTTTCCTCAATGTCGTGCGATACCGGCTAGAAACCTGAACGAAGTTGGTACTGGCCCTAACCTGCTTGTATTGCCGCGGCGATGTTGTGCTCATCAGCGATGCGCCTGACGACCAGGTCTGCCGACACGAGGACAGTGGGCATGCCGGTTCCCGGATGGGTGCTGGCGCCAACGAAATAGAGATTGTTGTATTCGTCGTGTTTGTTGTGTGGGCGCATGTAGCCCATCTGGAAAAGATCGTGGCTCAAACCGTGCGTCGACCCTTTGGTGAGATTGAGCTGGGTGCGCCAATCCTTGGGCGTCAACAACTTCTCGAATTTGATATGCGCTTCCAGGTCTTCGATCCCTACTCCAGCCAGTCGCTGCAGCACGGCTGAGCGCATTTTCTCGGCGACGATCTCCCAGTCGAGCGGCGCGTCGTCGCTCAGGTGCGCCAGGGGCAGCGCCACGGATAAAGATTCTTGTCCCTCCGGCGCTATGGACGGATCGGTGTACGCGGGTGCGTGAACGTAAAAATGTGGATTCTCGGGAACCGTACCGGGTGCGAACATGGCTTCAAAGCCGCTGCGAATGTCCTCGGCGATAAAGAGATTGTGCAAACCGAGCTGCGGGTAGCGCTTATCCACGCCCCAGAAAAAGAGTAGCCCCGAACAGCCGTGTTCACGGTTCTCGAGACGTTCTCCAAGTTTTCGATCCGGCAAGAGATGGCTGTAGACGTAGGGCAGATCTGCGTTGGCGATGACGATGTCCGCCGGAAGCTGCCTGCCTCCGGCCAGTGTTACACCGGTCGCACTGCGGCAGTTGACTTCGATCCTCTCAACGGGTGTGTTGAGCATGAAGTTAACCCCGTGCGTTTCGGCGATCTTGTGCAGCGCCTCGACAACGGCGTTCATGCCGCCCATGGGATACCAGACGCCCTCGGCAAATTCGGTGTACTGCAGCAAGGAGAAGATCGCCGGTGCTTCGTAGGGGTCCAGGCCCATGTATAAATTTTGAAACGTGAAAGCGAGCTTCAGGCGTGGGTCCTTGAAGTAGCGGCCGATGTACGTCTGATGCCGCCTCAACGCCCGCAGCCTCAGCAGCAAGTATAGATTGCGGGGTGTCAGAAAGGACCGCCAGCTGGTGAAGTTGCGCCTGACCAGATATTTTTGGGATTGGTTGTGATGGGCATATGCTTCGGACAAGTAGCGCAAGAATCCGGCGAAGCTCCCCGGCTCGATCGCCTCCAATTGATTTCGCATGTCCACCAAATCGGAAGTCGGTGTCAGTTTCGACCCGTCTCCAAAGTGGATCTGGTAGCTGGGATCGATGCGCCGCAAGTCCAGATGATCTTCGATACGCTCACCCAATGCCGCGAAGGCATCCTCGTAGAGTTTTGGTATGAGATACAGCGTGGGGCCGGTGTCGAAGCGGTGACCATCTCTTTCGATCATTCCACAGCGCCCACCCACACGATCGCATTTTTCAACTCCCGTGACCCGGCAACCCGCCTGCGCCAGGCGGGCCGCCGTGGTGATTCCACCGATGCCCGCTCCTACCACCACGATGTTCGGTTTACTCATTACGCTTGCACTCCAGTGTCATGTTCTCGCAAACCAACTATATGGGAAGTCTGCGGCTTCTGTGTATCCAGGTCGGTGAACGGAATCTCAATTTCCAACAATCGGTGGACCAGCCTACCGGCCTTCTGAATGGCGTCACCCACAAACGAAAACGGCTTTTCTCACCTGCAGATACGGGTGCATTGTAATATTTCCCCGCAGGCTTTCCTTGACGCAACGCTGACATCCATCATGGGGTTCGATGTCAGTTGCCTGGAACGACAACCGACGATGTATTGCCAAAGTTGGCCCGCACATCACCTGCCGAGAAAAGAACTTCCTGTTTTATACGCCTGGCGACGCCCGTTTGAGCCGGTTTTCATCTGTCGACAAGCAGCGCATTTTAACACGAGCCCGTCGTACGGCATCAGGGTCTGTATATTATCTATACGGGGAATTGGTGGACAAGTTGTACGTGGGGGTCAGAATCTCCTCTTCTATTCTTTTTTACCGGCCTCTTTTAACAGCAAGGCCAGCATACCGGCGGCCAGCAGCGCCAGAATCGCACCAAACAGGAAAGGTGCGCCCGCTCCGAATCCGTTCCACTGCCCGATGCCCTGCCACAAGATGCCGGCGATGAGGCTCGCCGGGAAGGCCATCAGGCCGATGGCGGCGTTGTAAACTCCGTAGGCGGTGCCGCGCTGCTCGAACGAAACCAGGTCGGCCACGAATGCCCTTCCGACGCCCTCCGTCAAGCCGTAGTAAACCCCATATGCGGCCATCAAAATCCAGATGTGTAAGTTGGTGCTCGAGCGAGCGAAGCCCAGATAGACCAGGGCGTAGAAAATCCACCCTCCGATCAACAACTTTCGTCGTCCGATGCGATCCGAAAGTGCACCCGCGGGCGTGGAGATCAGCGCATAAACAAAGTTGAACAGGATCATGACGCCCAGCACCGCACTGACGGATAAACCGGCGTTCTGGGCGCGCAAGACCAGGAAGGCGTCCGATGAATTTCCCAGCGTGAAGATCACGATCACCAGCAGAAAGATACGGAAGCGGCGGTCGAAATCGTGGAGTCGGATGCGCGGGGATTGCTTCTTCGCTTCGTCTCTGGCCGACGAGTTTTTCTGCGAGCGCTTTATATCCCGGGCCCCGAATCCAATCACCAGGACCGCCAAAACGGCGGGGATCAGGCTGATCAGCACCACCAACTGGAAGGTAGATCGGGAAAGTTGACTTTGATTTCCCTGCGTCAGAATCACGATTAACAGTGCAATAGCCAATCCCAACACTGCTCCTGCGGTGTCTCCGGCGCGATGCAGCCCAAAAGCCAGGCCGCGCTGCCGCTCATCGATGCTGTCGGCGACCAATGCGTCGCGCGGTGCGGTTCGAACCCCTTTTCCCACACGATCCGCGAATCGCACACCCAACACCCACGGCCAACGATTGGCGAAATACAAGAACGGCTTGGCACAGGTCGATAACGCGTAACCCAACACCGCAAGGCGTTTCCGCTCTCCCAGCCGGTCCGACAGCCAGCCGGAGTACGCCTTGAGCAAACTGGCCGTCGCTTCTGCAATTCCCTCGATCACGCCCACGATGGAGGTGCGCACCCCCAGTACGTTGAAAAGGAAGAGCGGCATCAGGTTGAGCAGCATCTCGGAGGACACATCGTTTAGAAAGCTTGTGGCGGTCATGACCCACACGTTGCGCGGCAATCGTTGAATTACAGTTGTCTTGGTCTTGTTGTTGGTTTCGTCGGTCATCGTGAGTCCTTTGCAATTTCCGAATCAGAGGCTGGAGGAACCGCTCCTCATTCCGGTCTTCTTTTCAATCGCATGTGCTCGCCGATCTGGTCGCTGTGGACCTCGAACTCTTCTGCGCCGAGGCGCATCAAGATCTTCCAGCCGGGCGTCGCGACTTGCTCGCACGTTTCCCCCTCGTCAGGCAAACCCAGGCAGGAATCCGGCCAGGAAGCGGGAATGAATTCGATGACTTCCACGTCTCCGGGAATCACGTCCATGTGCTCTGCGAGAAAGCCGACTGCCGCGGTCACAGCGGGGGGAAATGGCTCGTCGACGGGTGACGACGGCTGCGTGAGCGGATCACCGATCAGTCCGTTGAGAAACACGATCGTCCCGCCGTCCGTGCCGGGGTAGGCCACGATCAAACGTCCGGTCGCCCAGATATTTACCCGATCCGGCCACGGAAAAGGCCGTGCATCGATGCCGCTCCCGTCGACGGCAATACTCGCGGAGATCGCGGTCCGCGCTTCCTGGCTCTCGTACTCGTAGACGTATATCACCGCCGAATCGATTTGAAAGACTTCCGCCGGAACGCCCAGGTCGAAATTCCCTGGTGCCGCCGTCTCTCGCAAGTCAGCCCCGGCATCCTGCAGCGCCTCGATGAAATCCTGCTTGTCCTCGATTTCAACCGAACGGGGTTCGATTTCCTCGGTGCAGGCCGTTAGCAAAAGAATGCCGAGGATAACCAATAACGTCCCCGACCGATAACGATTTTTATTCCCGAACAATGCAGCAGCCCCTCTTCCCGTCAAATTGGAAACCATGTGCAATTTTCCCCCGAAGCTCACCCAAGAGTGTACATCAACGAGAGCATAATTACATAGTGGGATCGAAAATTCATCGACATGTGGCTTAAACGCGTCCCCAGCAGTTGTTGAACCGGATAGATCATCATCTGGATGCCAGTTTTTTTCTCTCCGCACTCGTTTGACGCGCGCCAAATGGGTATAATGGACTCATAGGGATGATTTCCGGGAGGATCGTATGGCAGAAGAGTCGAAATCCTCAGCAGATGAAAAGCAGCGGTGCTGTCCGCCAGAGGCCACGCGCGAACATCTCCGCTCGGCACGCAAGGAAATGCGCGAAGCGTGGAAAACGCTTCTACCGCCCGAATTTATCGAGCACCGCCGTGCGGCAAGGCGCGAATTCCTGATGGCGGCCCGATCGTTGATCGATCACGCCATCGAGCGCATGGATGCAAGAGAAAAAGCGTAAATCGGCTCGAGCCGGGTCGGAACGCAAAACCTGAATTTGCGCCGCTCCCGAATCGGATCGCTACGCGCTGACGAAGATAATCAAACTGCTCACGAGCCCGGTCAGCACTACGATTCCGAAGGCACGTACGATCGTTCTGCGTAATTCTGTGGATCCCAGGGTCCAGGCCATCACCGCCTTTGCAACGGTGTTGACCAGGGCGGCCAACACGACCGCAAACCCCGCTACCTGGGATTCCATCTGACTGTTCGAGGCCAACTCTGATACACTGAGCGTGATCGCGTCTACGTCCGTCACCCCGCTGATCGCACTGGCAACGTACACCCCGGTTTCCCCGAACGCCTCGTTCGCCCACTGCACGACGATCAGGATTACGACAAACGCCAGGGCAAAAGTGATCGCCGTCGGTAGGCGCAGGGGGTTCGAGACCTCGACCGGTTTTCGTTCCTCCGCATTAAGGGTGTTTCGTCGACGCCGGAGGAAGAACACCAAACCCAAACTGGCGCACAGCATCGCAACCATGGGGATAGCGATTACATGCAGCAGCGGAGTGTAAACGATCGCCACCTCGATCATTATGCGAGGGAACATCACGCTCGAGGTCAACAGGATGCCCTGTGCCAATATCGAGGAAAGTTCCGGATTGCCTTTACTCCTGCCGGAGAAACTGACGGTCGTCGCTGTGCTGCTCACCAGGCCGCCCAGAATGCCGGTGACTCCGATACCTTGTTCGGCGCCGAGCATCTTGATCAGCACGTAGCCGAAGAAGCCGATGCCCGAGACAAGGATGACCAACAGCCAGATTTGATACGGATTGACGACGTTGAAGGGCCCAAAATTGCGATTGGGCAGCAGCGGCAGTACGACGGCAGTGATCAGTAAAAATTCCAGGATCGCACGCAGGTCTTTGGCGCTCATGCGGCTCGTCAACTTGCGCATGGCAGGTTTGATGGCCAGCACCAACGCCGTTATGACTCCCAACGCGGAGGCGATCTCGAATTCGTCCCAGACCACCATGGCGCCCAGCAGCGGCGCGATGAGGGCCGCGACCTCGGTTGTAATACCCTCCTCATGCTTGCGAACGATCTCACCCATGTAGCTGGCCCATACCAGCAAGATAATGCCGATGTAGGCTGCGAGAAAAGGTAAGATCCCGAAGTCTTCAACCAGGTAGGCGCCGATCGCCCCAAGCAACGACATGAGCGAAAACGTGCGGATTCCTGCGAAGTCCTCTTCGCCCATTTTCTGCTGGACGAACTCGCGTTCCAGGCCGATGAGTGCGCCGATCAACAGCGCCACGGCGAAGCGCCACCAAGGTTCGAGATTGATCAAATCGCTCAAAATGCATCTCCTCTTTCTCTCGCAAGCTTGTTGACCTGTCGCGATTCGGACAAGAGTATACTAAACAATCCTGGTCGATGCCGCGTCGGTATGAAAACGGAGATGTAGTTCGATCGAAGGCGTGCGAAACCGCCCGGTAATTGGATTCCCGCAGCAGATCGACGACTCGTGGCGTGCGCAATCTGGTGCGACGTGTGCTCATGATCCCCCTTGCAGCCCGGCGCTTCAGCCGCGCACGGTCAACAGCAGTGCGAATCCGCCGAGCCCGAAGCATACACCGCCGAGCGTGTGTTCACCGTTGATGTAGAAGATGCTCCCGGTCAACAACAGCGCGGCGAAGACAACAGATCCCACGATGCGGTTGGTGGCCTTCGCCAGGCGGCGGATCTGGTTTTCCACTTCCGGCTCGAATTTGGCCGTGACCCTCACCTCGCCGCGCTCGATCTTGGATAAAGCAGCTTCCATCCTGGCCGGTAGAACGGCCAGGGCGCGGATTTGTTCCATTACGGCCGGTATCAATTCGTTGATCCAATCACCCGTTTCTTCGGTCAATAGTCCCTCCGCAAATGGACGCAGATTCTCGAAAAAATTAAAGTCCGGATCGAGTCCCACGCACATGCCCATCAAGATGCTGATGCAGCGTCCGAGAAACAACAAATCGGACGGCACCTGAAAAGGCATTTCGTAAAGTACATCGCGATACTCGTGTGCGATCTCACGCATTTCCTGTGGGTGCGTCTGGATGATCTCGCGAATGCGGTCGATGTCTGCACTTGGCAGTAGAACGCCGAGGCGTTGGTAGGCTTGCATCATGCGGTCTACGTTGCCGGTCCCGATGGCGATCAAGGCGTCGCGCAGCCCCGCTTTTGCTTCCGGCGTGATCCGGCCGACCATGCCGAAGTCGACGAAGACCAGACGCCATTTTCCCTCGTCGAGCGGTTCGACGAACAGATTTCCGGGATGGGGATCGGCGTGGAAGAAGTTTTCGTCGAAGATCTGATGGAAGTAAGTGTGCAGCAAGCGCCTGGCGACCTGCTCCAGTTCCACGCCGGCTTCTTCGATTGCCGCATAATCGGTGATCTTGATGAAGTAGACATCTTCCAGCACCAGGACTTCCTTCGTCGATTGCTGAGCGTACACTTTCGGGATGCGGACGTTCGCGTCGCCGGCGAACATCTCAGCAAAGCGGCGCGCATTTTCGGCCTCGGCAACGTAATCGACTTCCTGCCACACCGTTTGACTGAATTCAGCGAAGATGGCGTCCAGATCCGCTCGGCGGCTGATGGGAGGATAGCGTTTGATCCAGCGGACGATGGTCTGCAGTGCGTCCATGTCGATCTTGATCAAGCTGCGTATGCCGGGGCGCTGCACTTTTACGACGACTTCGTCCCCCGCCGGCAGGCGCGCGCGGTGAACCTGACCCAGGGAAGCCGAGGCAAGGGGCTGCGCTTCGACCCATTGAAAGCATTCTTCCAGCGGCCGGCCGAAGGATGATTCGATTTTGCCTCGCATGGCATCGAAGGATTCCGAGGGAACCTCATCCTGCAGACCGGCGAGTTCGTCCGTCACGGCATCGGGGAGTACATCCAATCGGGTGGAGAGGAATTGGCCCACCTTGATCCACAATCCTCCCAGGCGGGTGGCGAGGATTCGGAAACGTCGAGCGTGGCGTTTATAGCGGCGCTCCGCTGTGCGTCTTGCCATGCTGCGTAATCCCAGGTGACGCAGCAGGATATCCCACAGGAAAATGCTCAATATCATACCGGTAAAAAAGAGCGTCACGCGTAAGTAGCGCATACGAAGTGGGAATCGATGCAGCAATGTTTTATCGGATTCCATCGATTTAACCGCCATTACCTGTTTTCACCATAAAGGAACTTTTAGACGGGCTGCCTCTTCATTTTACGCTGCGACCGATTGAAGAAGACCTTCGTCAGTTCGGCTACGATGGCTGGCACCACGAGAAGAGGAAGAATCGTCCGCCAATGCTCCCATTCGAGCGCCACCGTGTTGAAAGCGGTCTGCAAGAATGGTACGTAGATCACGATCAGCAGCATGAGCAGTGACGAAAACACAGCGACGAACATCGACTTATTGCTGAAGAAGCCGATGCGCAGCAGCGGATACCTATCTGATCTCGCCGTCATCGCACGCAGCAGTTCGGACGCCGAAAGGGTCACGAATGCCATGGTGTCGGCAAGCATCGAACCTTCGGATTGGATACGCAGGCCCAGCAGGTATGCCAGCAGTGTCACTGAGGCGATCGCCACCGTCTGAATGGCGATACGAATGCGCATCTCGCGATTGATGATCGACTCGGTCGGAGGGCGCGGTGGGCGCGTCATCGTGTCGGGGTCTCCTTTTTCCACCCCCAGGGCCAACGCCGGAGCGCCGTCGGTGATGAGATTGAGCCAGAGTAGTTGGATGGGTGTTAATGGCGACGGCAGCCCGGCCAGCACGGCGCTGAAAATGACGACGATCTCGGCCAGGTTGCACGAGAGCAGGTAGAAAACGAACTTTCGGATGTTGGCGTAGATAACGCGTCCCTGCTCGACGGCGGCCACGATGCTGGCGTAGTTGTCGTCGGTCAACACCATATCGGCCGTCTCCTTGGCCACGTCTGTGCCGGTGATGCCCATGGCCACACCGATGTCGGCGCGTTTCAAGGCCGGCGCGTCGTTGACTCCATCACCGGTCATCGCGGCGATTTCGTCGTTGTGCTTGAGCGCATCCACGATGCGCACTTTGTGCTCCGGGGAGACGCGTGCGTACACGTCGACATCCAGAACCTCTCGTTGGAGACCCGCATCGTCGAGCTGGTTCAGATCGGCTCCGGTTAGAACCCGATGACCGGGCTGCATCAACTCGATCTCTTCCGCAATCGCGCGCGCCGTGTCGGGATAATCCCCGGTGATCATCACGGTACGAATTCCCGCCCGGCGTGCTTTCTGAATTGCGGGGCGCACTTCCATACGCGGCGGATCGATCATACCCATCAGCCCCACGAAGATAAAATCGCGCTCCACCTCTTCCGGTGTAGCATCGACCGCCACGTCCTGTTCTACCCGGTAGGCCACTGCTAAAACCCGCAGCGCTTGCTGTGCCATGGTTTCGTTCGCCTGCAGGATGCGGGCCCGCTTCTCGTCGGTCAACGGCACGGATTGATCGTCAATGTTTTGATATTGCGTACATAGATCGAGCACCACATCGGGAGCGCCTTTGATCGCCGCGACTTCCCATTCCTGTAATTTATCGTCGTAGAACGGGCTGGCGTCATCCGGGCGTGGTTCCTGAATTCGATGAACCGTGGTCATGCGCTTGCGTGTCGAGTCGAAGGGAATTTCTTCGATGCGCGGGTACGCCCTTTCCAGTTTGTCGCGATCCGCGCCGGCTTTTGCGGCCGCGACGACCAGCGCCGCTTCCGTGGGATCGCCCACGACGCGAGGCGTTGCCTCC